>CANMSW010000153.1 GCA_947500275.1 Bacteriovoracaceae bacterium
AATGGATGCCCGTGATGTTCGGAGTGTTTATGTTGCAATTACCGTCCGGGCTCACTCTCTATATGTTAGTGAACGCGCTCGCCGGTATTTTCCAGCAGATGCTTTTGAACAAGAAGCTGGATCAAGGGCATGCAGCGACAGCAACCTGAGTCACCTCAAGTAAATAGAGATCAGTCTGGGTATTTTTCGGTCGCCACCATCTTCGCCCTTGCAAGCGGGGTTGGTGGCGCGATCAGCGTTGTCCGCATCAGTGGTCCTGAGACTCGAGCCGTCCTAAAAGTCTTAACTGGAAGGCCCGATTGGGAGCCAAATCAGGCTAAGCTTTGCCGGCTGAAAACCAGCGCGGGTGCGGCGATCGACGAAGCGCTCGTGATTTATTTTGAGGGCCCGCGCAGCTTCACTGGAGAAGATGTAGCGGAACTGCACCTTCACTCAAGCCCCTATATATTACGCACCGTTTTTGATGAGTTACGGCACCTGGGTTGTCGCTCGGCCTTAGCGGGAGAGTTTTCATTTCGAGCTGTGCGAAACGGGAAAATGTCGATCTCCCAAGCGAAGGCAGTGGCGGACCTTATCGCGTCTGAGTCCCGGCCAGCTGCAGAATTGGCATTAGAAAAGCTCTCCGGAAGCCAAAACCAGCTTCTCGGCAAGATTGCCTCAGACCTGCGCCGGATTACGGTTCTGAGTGAAGTAGGGATCGATTTTTCAGATCAGGACGTCGAAGAGGTGAGTCTACCCACGCTCAAGCGGTCTTTGTCGGAACTGCAAAAGGTACTGCAGGTTTTGAAGTCGAGTTTTGAGCGAGGTGGCAGGATTCAAGACGGGGTGACGGTTTCGTTGATCGGGCTCCCTAATGCCGGTAAATCGAGTTTTTTTAACGCTCTTTTGGGAGAGGACCGCTCAATCGTTTCAGATATCCCCGGCACGACGAGAGATATTGTTCGGGAGCGCTTGGTCTTGGAGTCAGAAGGTCTTTCGGTCTCTTTTCGATTGTCGGATACCGCTGGGGTCCGGCCCACCGAGGATGAGATTGAAAAAATAGGAGTGGAAAGGTCGATCCGAGCCGCACGAGGCGCTGATCTGATCCTTTGGGTTTTGGACGGTTCAGATCGAAGCCCGGACTCACAAATGGCACTCCTCAAGCATTGGGAGGAGCTTGGCTCCCCAAGCGGCCGTTCGGTCGGAATTCTCACGAAGTCGGACATTGAGGGCAACGCCTTCAATAACCGGTCATTTTTTGAAGGAAGAATGCCGTTTGTCGTTTGTTCTTCACTGAGCGGCGACGGCATGGACGAAGCAGCGGCATTAATGGTGCGGACTTGCGGGCACTGGGTGGCCCGATCCTCGGGTGAAGTCGTGCTGACCCGGGAAGAAGATCTCAGATCGGTTGAGGAAGCATTGGAACACATCGGGAGGGCTCTTCTCTCCCCGGAAGAGGATCTTTTTGCTTCTGACTTAAAGTTAGCTCTGAGAAGCCTTTCAACCCTGATTGGGGACACCGTGCCTGATGACATTTTGGGAGCCATTTTCTCGGGTTTTTGTATCGGCAAATAACTTGAGTTTCGGAGTTGGTCGGAGCTAGTGTTCCGCGCCATGAACATTCAGAAAATCGGAGTTCTTGGAGCGGGTCAAATGGGTTTGGGCATTGCTCAGATCGCTGCCCTTGCGGGCTATTCAGTAAAGCTCGCGGATCGTGATCTTTTGATTGCTGAACAGGGAAAAAAGAAGATCCTGTCGCAGGTGGGGAAACTTGTCGAGAAGGGCAAGATGACCGCGAGTGATGCTGCGAAAATCGATCAGAACATTTTGGCCGTTTCAAGTGTGGCCGAGTTCAACGACGTTCAATTGGCCATCGAAGCGGTGACGGAAAATCCGGAGTTAAAGTTCGCGTTGTTCAAGCAGCTGGATGGCGCTTGTCCCGCAGACGCGATTCTTGCAACCAATACTTCGTCGATTAGCATTACGACCATTGCTGCACAAACGAAGCGACCGGAGAAAGTTGCGGGAATGCACTTCATGAATCCCGTCCCCGTTATGAAGTTAGTCGAAGGGATTCGGGGTTTGCAGACTTCTGATGAGGCGTTTGCACTCGTTCGCGAAACTGCTGAAAAAATGGGTAAAACATTTGTTTCAGTCAGAGATATTCCAGGATTTGCAGTGAATCGGATATTGATGCCGATGATCAACGAGGCAGTTACGACGCTTTATGAGGGCATTGCGAGTGTTGAGGATATCGATACTGCGATGAAACTGGGAACTAATCAGCCTATGGGACCCCTCACGCTGGCAGACTTCATTGGGCTCGATACGTGTCTCGCAATCATGCAGGTTCTGCATGAGGGGTTAGGCGACTCAAAATACCGTCCCTGTCCGCTCCTAAAACAGTATGTTGATGCGGGTTGGCTTGGGCGGAAGTCGGGGCGCGGATTTTACAAATACAATTGAATCGAGAGAATCATGAATGGTTTTCAGTTTCATCACATTCATCTAGAAACGCTCGACCTGGGTGTCGCGGTGATTCGCATTCAGAGACCTGATGTCCTGAACGCCTTGAATACTGCTACGCTTCGGGAGCTGAAAGAGGCCTTGCTTCATGTTGCGGCAGATCCATCTGTTCGAGCGTTGATTCTTACGGGTTCTGGAGAAAAAGCTTTTGTTGCCGGAGCTGATATTAGTGAAATGGTGGCGAAGTCGAGCAGTGAGGGAGTTGAGTTCTCTCAGGTCGGTCATTCGGTCACAAAACTTCTGGAGCTGATGGGCAAGCCGACGATCGCAGCAGTGAATGGATTTGCGCTGGGCGGAGGAACCGAGCTCGCGATCGCATGTGATTTTATTCTCGCTAGCGAGACTGCCGTGTTCGGACTCCCCGAAGTGAGTTTAGGGGTTATCCCTGGCTTTGGAGCGACGGTTCGTCTTTCGAAATTTATTGGATTGCCAATGGCGAAGGAGCTTATTTTTTCCGGTCGGAAGATAAGAGCTGATGAAGCGCTAAGGATTGGTCTGGTCAACCGGGTATTTGCGACGGCGGATTTTTGGGGCGAGACCCTGAAGTTGGCTCAGACAATCAGTAAGCAATCCTTTTCGGCCGTGACGCAAGCAAAGCGGTTGCTGAATGAGTTCTCGGAGTCGACGGGACTTATGTATAAACTCGACTCTGAAGCCCAAGTTTTTGGGGGCCTTTTTGGTACCCCGGATCAGCGCGAGGGAATGGCAGCATTCCTCGAGAAGAGAAAGCCTACTTTTGAAGGACTGGTGTGATTATGATGCACGGTTGGCCTGAATCAGATGAATCGAAAGCGATGTTGATGGACCAAGTTCGGAGTTTCGCCCGCAACGTGGTTGCGCCCAAAGCCAAAGAACTGGACGAAACAGGGCGGTTTCCAACCGAAATCGTAGCCCAACTTTCTGAAATGGGCATGATGGGCATGATGGTCCCAGAAGAGTGGGGCGGGGCCGGGATGGACGCCGTGTCTTACGCAATGGCGCTTGAGGAAATCTCAGCAGCATGCGCTTCGACGGGCGTGATTATGTCCGTGAACAACTCGCTTGTCTGTTACCCGATCTCTGCCTTTGGAAACGACGAGCAGAAGCGGAAATGGTTAGTGCCGCTCGCTCAGGGTAAGAAGCTCGGGTGCTTTGCTCTTTCTGAGCCAGGTTATGGTTCAGATCCTGCCGGTTTGAAGCTGCAAGCGACCCGTGTCGAGGGCGGGTACCGTCTTCGCGGCACGAAGAACTGGATCACGAATGGTCGAGAAGCGGACGTGTGCGTCGTCTTCGCAACGACGGACAAAAACATCGGGCACAAAGGAATTTGTGCGTTCATCGTCGATACGAAGTCTCAAGGGTTCCAAGTAGCGAAGCTTGAGGACAAGCTCGGGATCAATGCTTCGTCGACCGCGCAGCTGTTTTTCGATGATGTTTTTGTTCCAGCGGATTGCCTTCTAGGCAAAGAAGGCCAAGGATTTAAAATCGCTCTGAGCACGCTTGATGGCGGGCGAATTGGGATCGCAGCTCAGGCCTTAGGAATCGCAAAGTGTGCGTTTGAGGCCTCGAAAAAATTTGCGAGCGAACGGGAGCAGTTTGGAGCTCCGATCGCCAAACTACAGGCGATTCAATGGTTCTTGGCAGATATGGCGACCCGCCTCCAGGGTGCGCGTCTTCTTACCTGGTCTGCAGCTAAGAATAAGGATGCTGGGCTTAAATACACCAAGGAAGCTGCTATGGCGAAGCTTGCAGCGTCGGAAGCCGCGATGTGGATTGCTACGAAAGCAATTCAAGTTCATGGCGGCTACGGGTTTACGAAAGAGTACGTGGTTGAGAGAAATTTCCGCGACGCTAAAATCACGGAAATCTACGAAGGAACCTCGGAAATTCAGCGGATCGTAATTGCCGCTCAGGAACTTGCAGAGCTGAACTAACTTCTGAATTCAGTGAGGTAGAGAGATGTCTTCTCCGAAAGATAATTCGCAGGGATTGCAAAAGTCCGATTTCGATAGCGCGGTTTTAAGTCGTGTCAACGAGGCGCGGACTCTATGGGATCGCGCTGAACAGGCAGCCTCCAAAAAGTTTCCACCGAGACCCGTAAAGTTCACGACCCTAAGCGATATGGATGTCCCGATGCTTTCGACGCCAGCTGACTTGGCAGCCGAAGGCTTTGACTACCTTCGGGATCTCGGTATGCCTGGAGAGTTTCCCTACACGCGCGGCGTTCAGCGAAACATGTATCGTGGAAAACTCTGGACGATGAGGCAATTCGCTGGGTTCTCGTCCGCCGCCGATACAAACAAGCGCTTTAAACTTTTACTCTCTCACGGCCAAATGGGTCTATCGACGGCTTTTGATATGCCGACGCTGATGGGCTACGACGCCGACAGCCCAAAAGCGAAGGGGGAAGTTGGAAAGTGTGGGGTAGCCGTTTCCTCGCTTGAGGACATGGAAGCGCTCTACGCGGGAATTCCTCTCGGGGACGTGACGACTTCGATGACGATCAACGGCCCGGCGATCGTTCTCATGGCCATGTATTTTGCAGTTGCAGAGCGTCAGGGTGTTCCGCGCGAGAAAGTAAAGGGAACGCTTCAAAACGATATTTTGAAAGAGTATATCGCCCAAAAAGAATGGCTTTTTCCCGTCGATAAAGCTGTGAAACTAGTTATTGATACGATTGAGTATGGAACCCAGCACTATCCAAATTGGAACACCGTGAGCATCAGCGGTTACCACATTCGGGAGGCGGGAGCGACCGCGGTTCAGGAGCTTGCCTTTACGCTTGCGGATGGTCTCGCTTATGTCGAAGAGTCGATTAAGCGTGGAATGAAAGTTGACGATTTTGCGCCTCGGCTTTCTTTTTTCTTCGATGTTCACAATGACTTTTTTGAGGAGATTGCTAAGTTTCGGGCCGCACGCCGCATTTGGGCGCGTTTGATGCGCGATCGTTATGGCGCGAAAGATCCGAAGAGCTGGATGCTGCGCACCCACGCACAGACAGCGGGGGTTTCCCTAACGGCCCAGCAGCCCCACAATAATATCGTGAGGGTAGCGGTTCAGGCTATGGCGGCGGTGTTAGGCGGCACGAACTCGCTGCACACGAACAGTATGGATGAGACTCTCTCACTTCCAACCGATGAGGCGGTGATGATCGCGCTGCGGACTCAGCAAATTATTGCAGAGGAAAGCGGCGTGGCGAACGTCGTCGACCCCTTGGGAGGGTCCTATTTTGTTGAGAGTTTAACCAATCGCGTCGAGCGGGAAGCTCTCGCGATCATTCAAAAGATCGATGAGATGGGCGGAAT
>CANMSW010000154.1 GCA_947500275.1 Bacteriovoracaceae bacterium
GTGAATGATTCAGTCGAGACTTTGAAAAGCGCTTCGCTCGGAGGGACCACTCGGGAAGCGATTGATCCTGTTATTCGGGACTGGCTCCTCGGGATCGCTTCGGACGTTCGAAGTGGTCAACCTCTGCCTCCTTACGAGAGGCCACAAGGATCTCAATGGGGTCTGACTGCGGGAATTTCGACCGGATACGACACGAACGTTCTTCTCGCGAGTGATGCCAGTGTAGCGGCGTCTGAGAGTACTGCGGCATCGAGCCCGGTCTACTCTCCTTCGCTTCAGGTCCTTTGGAAAAAACCACTCGGGTCGTCGGGACGCGCCCTTTACGTAGGCGCATTTGGAAGCTTTACGGGATATACCTCAAGCGACGCTTCGATCTTCAATAGCGTGGTTCTGAGTCAGTCCACGGATTGGGCAGATGTTCGACGAAGCTCGGGCTCTCGCTTGAGTTTCTCGGTCGGAAATCAGATCGACGTCGTGATGCTCAATACGGCGGGAGTCGAGTTCTTTAGTGGGGTTGAGACTTTGCGTCCTCGTGTGACTTGGCAACATGGCGGGGCCGCCTCCACGGAATTCGACTTGGGACTTCGGTGGCAGTCTTTCGCTGAACCCTCGGACTCGAGTCTGGATCGGACGGGCCCTGGGGTGCGTCCGCGGGTGATCCATCGGCGGCGAATGGGACCGCTTCTCGCTTCGCTCGGATTCGTTTTCGATGCGCAGTTTGCGCAAGGTGAGGAGTACCAGTCGACGAGTGTGCAGGTTCCTTTCTCGCTCACCGTGCCCCGTCTGTGGCGGAGTCTCGGGTTCATTGCTTCTTTGGAAGCTGCGCTCACTCAGTACCCTCAATCGTCGAGTGACCGGTCGGATCTCTTGTTGCAAGGAGGGCTAGGATTTCGCCTTCCGTGGCTTTCTCGGAGCCTGTGGGGGCTGGACTGGGGAGTTCGTTCGAACGCTTCCAATCTCGATGCCGCCACTTATTTGAAACAAACGGTCACGCTTTCTTACACTCACGATCTCTTCTGATCGATCTGCTGGCAGAGCGGATGGAGTGATCGCCCCTTGATGCGGATTGACGGCATTTCGTGGTGTGAGTGTCATTTCTTTTGATATCGGGAAACCCTTTCTGTGCTTTTTTGAGCATTTTTTGGCCGTTATTCTTCAAAAAAAGCCTGCGACGCAGTTTGGATCGGATGGAGCGGAAAATACTGCCTAGGTCAAGCCCTAGACTGCTTTCTGCAGTACGTCATGTGCTCCTCCAGGGGCTCGTTTCCTGCCTTGAAAGAACAAAAATGCCAACAATGGCCGGGACCTAAGCCGTTTGGGTGACACCACAGGTAGGGGATCGAAAAGAAGACACCACAATTCCTAGTGGTCTTTTTTGACAGAACACCACAATTCCCATCACACTCAAATCATCAGGACGTAGTTTCGTTGACGCTTCGAAAGACCACTCAGGGAAGGGGGGAAATAGCTCACGAAAAAACGGATTGCGCATCATAAGTCCGTCACTGTTACGACGGTTGAACGCGCCAAGCCCGACACTCCACGAGACCGACTCCAGCCGATCCGATCGCGGGCGGCACCGAGGATCGACCGAGGAGCAACGGCTGCAAGGCGGGGCTCTTTTAAAAAGATTTTTAGGATTTCACGCACTCGAGGTTTTGAGCGCGTGGGTTGAGTTGAAAACGAAACAGAAGACTTTGCATTCAAAGTAAGCATTCAAAGTAAACAGCGGCCCTCGGTGAGGGGGCCAGGAAGGAAGACCAGGAATCATGGAGAAGATGATCGATAAAGGCAGTTCGAGTCAGTCCGACAAGAATGGGAAAGCAGCGCTTCGGGGGATTAACGATAAATCGAAGACGGCTAAGTCGAAGGCGAAGAACATCGACACAGCCGGACTTTTCGACAGCACGCTTCCGGCGGCTGCGAAGCGTCTGAAGATTTCCCGTCACTTCACGCCGGTGGGTATCAACCCACTCGATACGATCGAGTATCGCAAAGCCAGTTCCAAGATCAAAGACACCGACGGACGCACCGTCTTCGAAATGAAGGACGTTGAAGTTCCTGGTGACTGGTCCCAGCTCGCCGTGGACATCCTGGTGTCCAAGTACTTCCGTAAAGCCGGTGTTCCTGAAACCGGCCATGAGGTTTCGGTTCGTCAAGTCGTCCGCCGTCTGGCCCACACCATCCGCACCGCGGGTGAGAGCATGGGTTACTTCGACGCCGAAAACGCTGCGACGTTCGAAGACGAGCTTTCGTGGTTACTCGCGACTCAGCGTGGCGCCTTTAACTCGCCTGTTTGGTTCAACCTGGGACTCTATTCCGAATACGGCATCGAGGGCTCGGGCGGGAACTGGGTTTGGGATCCTCAAGCGATGCGTGTGCGCGAAACTCGCAACGCTTACGAGCACCCCCAGTGTTCGGCTTGTTTCATTCAGTCGGTCGATGACGACCTGATGTCGATCTTCGATCTCATCAAAAACGAAGCCCGTCTCTTCAAGTATGGATCAGGCACCGGGACGAACTTCTCGAAAGTTCGGGGCCATCAAGAAAAACTGTCGGGCGGCGGAAATTCAAGCGGCCTGATGAGCTTCTTGGCGGTTCTGGATCGGGGTGCTGGTGCAACCAAATCGGGTGGAACCACTCGCCGTGCGGCGAAAATGGTCTGTCTGGATATGGATCACCCAGAGATCATGGACTTCATCACGTGGAAGCAGCGCGAAGAGCGCAAAGTGGCAGCCCTCATTGCGGGCGGTTACTCCTCGGACTTCAACGGCGAGGCTTATCAGACGGTCAGCGGCCAGAACTCGAACAACTCCGTTCGGATTACCGACGAGTTCATGCATGCGGTCTTGAGTGGTGGAAAGTGGTCAACCCGCGGCCGGACCAACGGCGAAGTGGTTGAAACCTTCGAAGCGAAAGAGATCTGGAGAAAAGTGGCCGAAGCGTCCTGGTCTTGCGCAGATCCAGGCCTTCAATATGATACCACCATCAATGACTGGCACACTTGCTCGAACACGGACCGCATTCATGCGTCGAATCCGTGCTCCGAGTATATGTTCTTGAACGATACCGCTTGTAACCTCTCGTCTCTCAATCTGGTGAAGTTCCTCCGTGAAGACGGCAGCTTCGATGTTGAGGGATACCGCAAGGCTTGCCGGATTTTCATCATCGCCCAGGAAATCTTGGTCGATCACTCAAGCTATCCCACTGAGCGGATCGCGAAGAACTCGCACGATTACCGTCCGCTTGGCTTGGGCTACGCGAACTTGGGTACCCTCTTGATGCTCAAAGGCATCCCTTACGACAGCGACGAAGGTCGCTCTTGGGCAGGTGCTTTGACTGCAATCATGTGCGGTACTGCTTATTCGGTGAGCGCCGAAGAAGCGGCTCTCCTGGGAGCCTTCCCGGGTTACGCCAATAACCGCGAGCCCATGTTGCGGGTGATGCGTAAGCATCGCGATGCTTCGTACCAAATTGATGCCTCCAAGTGTCCATCCGAGCTCGTCGCAGCGGCGCGTGCGGATTGGGATCGCGCAGTCGAGATGGGCGAGAAACACGGCTTCCGTAACTCGCAAGTCACCGTCCTTGCCCCGACCGGCACGATCGGTTTGCTCATGGATTGCGACACGACGGGCGTCGAGCCGGATTTCGCTCTCGTGAAATTCAAAAAGCTCGCAGGGGGCGGTTACTTCAAGATCGTCAACAACTCCGTGCCGGCCGCGTTGAAGAACTTGGGTTACACCGTACAACAAACGAACGAGATCGTTCGTCACGTGTTGGGAGCGATGAGCTTCGAGAACACCCCTCACGTCAATCGGGCTTCGCTTGCAGCTAAAGGGCTGAACGAGACTGAGATTGCGAAAATCGAGAAAGCACTTCCAGGAACATTCGAGCTTTCGAGTGCCTTCACGAAGTGGTCACTCGGTGAAGAGACGTTCAAACGTTTGGGAATCGCTGAGAGCGATTACAACTCGATGAACTTCAACTTCTTGCGCTGGATGGGCTTGAATGAAGCTCAGATCGCTGAATCGAATGAAGCGATCTGCGGTACGATGACGGTTGAAGGTGCTCCTCATTTGAAGAATGAGCATCTGGCAGTCTTCGACTGTGCGAACAAGTGCGGAGTGAAAGGCCAGCGTTACATTGCGCCGATGGGGCATGTGCGCATGATGGCAGCGGTTCAACCGTTCCTTTCAGGTGCAATCTCGAAAACCGTGAACCTCCCGAACGAGACCACGGTCGAGGAGATCGAAGAGATTCACCTTCAAGGTTGGAAGTTGGGCCTGAAGGCTGTGGCGCTTTACCGCGATGGCTGTAAGCTTTCTCAGCCGCTCTCGACGAAATCTGACAAGAAAGAGACGAAGGACGCGAAGACAGAAACGACGGCAGCAGCTCCAGCAGTTGGAACAGCAGCTGACGCCGCTCCGATGGCTCAAGCGGCTGCGAAAGCACCAGCAGGCGCTCAGCTGACGTTCGCACCCGTACGTCGTAAGTTGCCAGCAAAGCGTATGGGTTTCACGCAGGAAGCAACGGTTGCTGGTCACAAAGTGTATATCAGAACCGGTGAGTACGATGATGGACTCCTGGGTGAGCTCTTCATTGATATGCACAAAGAGGGCGCGGCCTACCGCTCGATGATGAACTGTTTTGCGATCTCGGTGAGCTTGGGACTCCAGTACGGAGTGCCTTTGCAAGAGTTCGTCGATAAGTTCACTTTCACACGGTTTGAGCCAAGCGGTTTCGTGGACGGACATCCGAACGTGAAGATGGCGACTTCGATTGTCGATTATATCTTCCGCGTCTTGGGGATGGAGTACTTGGGTCGGACGGACTTCGTTCAAGTGAAACCCGTTGATCTTACCGCTGAAAAAGGCGCGTCGCAGACGGTCTACCCGAAGGATCCTTCGAAGTTGATCGCAAGCGGTGCTCCGATGGAAGGCGTCGAGCGTCAGCTCTCCATGCAGTTGCCGGCTCAGTCCGCACCTGCAGAGGCGAACATGTCGGGTCACTTGGCTGAGATGATGGGAGATGCGCCTCCCTGCGACAGCTGTGGACACACGACCGTTCGTAACGGCGCGTGCTACAAGTGCTTAAATTGCGGAAACTCAATGGGTTGCAGCTAAGACTGTCCCTTTGATTCTTTCCACACCACAAACCTCGGAAGCCTTTGCGGCTTCCGAGGTTTTTTTTTGCTGAAGAGCGATTCAGACGCGGCGTTCCTTTGCAAGGTGACGCGCGAGATCCTCAAGGAGGAGCGCCACGTCGCTTGGGCTCCGAATCTGGTACTGCGCTCGAGTGGTGTCCGAGCACCCTACGAAAACCGTGAGCGATTGAAGACTCACTCCCACGCGGGCGGGGTTGAGCTTTTCGAAAGCATCCTCATCGGTCAGGTCGTCGCCGATATAGACAATGCGACGCGAGCCCAAGCTCTGTGCCACTTGCAAAAGCGCATCCCCTTTATCCGGGGCAAACGGGGGGATGAGATTCCAGACGAATTTACCGCCTAAAAGGCGTCCATTCGGGGCAAGCGAGGTGAGGAGCTGCTCGATTCTCTGGGAATCCCGATTTGGCGTGGGAGAGTGCCGATAGTGAATGCTCAGGGAGTACTCCTTGTTTTCGAGCCGTACGCCGGGCCAGTGCTTGAGTTCCTGCGCGACGTGCTGTGTTTTTTCCCGCACCCATGTTCTGAAGTTTTCCTGTAACGCTGCGGAGACGAACGGACTTTCGATTCCGTGGTTCCCGATGAGCAGCGTTTTTTGAAGGCGATGACAACGCCGCTCTAAATCCA
>CANMSW010000155.1 GCA_947500275.1 Bacteriovoracaceae bacterium
AGGCAATCAAGAATCCATAAGTGTGAATCGTTAGGGGTCCGAGATGAAAAAGTACTGGATGCATAGGCGGTCCCTCCCTGAGACCTCTTCCTACAGAAATCTCTTTAGGCTGCTGGGCCGCTTTTGGCTTCGGACCCCAAGGTGTCAGGGTTCTTAATCATCTCGATCATGAGAAGTGCGACTCCAACCGTGATTGCTGAGTCCGCGACGTTGAAGGCTGGAAACTGACCAATGGACTGATTGTAAAACAAAAGGAAATCGACCACGAACCCGTAAACCAATCGATCAATTAAGTTCCCCAGTGCCCCGGATAAAACCAGCGCCAACGAAAAAGCTGTGAGTGATTGATAATTCGGTAGCTTCTTAATCAACCAACCGATGGCAGCGAGTGCCACGAGCGGTATCGCGATGAAGAACGGAACGCGGAATGCCGGATCTGCTTGGGCCAGGACCCCGAAGGCAGCGCCCGTGTTACGCACATAAGTCAGGCTAAAAAACCCATCCACCACCGACGATGATTCATAGAGTGCAAAGTGAGTGTGGACATAAAACTTAGTCCATTGATCCAAAACGAGGACCAACGGAATCACGAGCCCCGACAGAGTATATTTATGAAGCATCCAAGATTTTTTTGATCCATTTTTACTCTCAGCGTTCGTGTTCACCATGATGGCCCCCAAAGTTGAACCCCTTTCGAAAGTTTGACTGCAAGTCCAGGATCACGTTGTTCGATCTCTTCATAAGCGCTTTCGCTGAAGATCACGACTTCGATATCACGCCCCAGAGGAAAGCTTTCTGCGATCCGATTAATCTCTGCAGAATTCTCGCCCGTGACAAACAGGTCAAAATCGCTATCAGTTCTGTTTTTTCCGGTTCCGCGGCTTCCAAACAAAATGCCGCGGCGGCAAAGCGGCTCAAGTAACGGCCTTAGTCCTTCAAGATCCATGACCGACGAGAGTGCCTTCAAAGAAGGGATCGCATAGTGCTCATTCACCAATCTCACGGAACGGCGGTTATCCAAGAACTCGACCATTCCTAACTGTTCAAGCTCAAGGAGTACTTTGAGTTGGCCTTCTGCTCCGCCGATGCCACGAATGTTTTTCACTTTCGAGGACAAGACCCTTAAATTAAATGGGGTCGTCGGCTCAGTTAACAAGAATCGGAGCAACTGTTGGGGCGGCGAGCTGAACAAAAAATGATCTAAGGTTGGAACTACTTTTTTGCTTCGGGCCATCGTTCACCTAGTTCTTTTGCAATGGTTTGAACGGCCTGAACCTCTGCCTCACCAAACGCATTGAGAGTATGACTATCGATATCGATCTGTCCCAAGATCTGGCCAGATCGGTCCCGAATCAAGACTACCAATTCGGAACGAGTCTCGAGACTGCAAGACAAGTAATTTCCACGAGCTGATACATCCGGCACATTCTGATCCCGATTCTCGGCAACCGCGGTTCCACAGACTCCTTTTCCGACTGGGATTCGAGTGTGATCGGAGACCGCTCCTAGGTAGGGACCCAATTCGAGCATATCCCCATTCAGAATATAAATACCTACCCAGTTGAACCGCGGAGAGAGGCTCGCCACATAGCGAACCGCTGAGCCAAGGGGAGAAAGAGGATCGAACCAGACGGGCTCAGGCCAATAGGGTTGGGGCATAGTGTGGAAAACATACCCCAATGCTGAACCCTTGCACCAGTGCGGAGGTCATTGGTTGATCAGCGGGAGGCTCGTTTGAGTCGTTTTTTTTCTACCAAAAGGCCAAGGAGCTCCCAGTTGGGCTACCCCAAAGGCCATAATCAGGACCCCCAAGGTTTGAATGGGCCGGAGAACCTCACCAAAAAACCACCAACCAGCGGCCGCCATAAAGCCGGCATTCATGAGGCTCATCGAGCTGACGATTGGGGCCTGCGCGTAACGGTAGGCGAGAGTCATCGCGAATTGCCCAAGCGTGGCAAAGAGGCCGAGAAACAGGAGTTGCAGCCATAAACTCGGATGCTCCTGAAGGCGGGGGAGCCAAGTGGAGGTCTCGATCAAAAACCAGGGCAATGAAAGGAGGGTCGCCATGGCCGTAAACCAGAGGACGATGACTTCAGTTGGCTGCTCGGAAGTGGCTCGCCTCACTGCCAGAAAAGCGATCGCCCCAAAAGCGGCGCCGGTCAATCCGACTGCAATCGCTGTCCAGGACCATAGGCCTTGATGGAGCGCAACGAGACCTAGCTCAGACGGCATGAGGACTAGGATCAGACCCGAAAAGGACACGGCAATCAGCCCTAAAGCGCGTGGCTGCGTCGCTTGTCTCAGAAAGAGCCTTGAGAAAAGAATGACGAAAACCGGGGAGCACCAGTTTAGCAGCGAGGCCACGGGCAGGGGCAAATGGGCGAGCCCATAAAAAAGGCACGTCAGCCCCAGAAATCCTGCAATTCCTCGAAGGGCTAAAATTCTTTTCGTAGTCTTAGGCCACGGATTTCGTTTTCGCCCGTAGACAATGGCGAGAGCGACAACCGCATTGACGAGCGATCTCGAGAAAACCAGGGCACTCGCTCCGAGTCCGAACCCTGAAAGGCGCTTCACGAGGACCGACATCCCCGTGAAACCGAGCCCACTCACCACCATCCAAATGAGCGCCCGGAGCGGCTGATCGAAACTCACTTCGCCAGACTTTCCTGTTCCGGTGGCGATCTTCATAGTCGGAGGGTTTTACTCACGACTCGAGTCGGTCCGGCGATATCTCACTTGTGTTTCAGCCATCAAGGTATCCCCCTGCCAGGCTTTTTCGATATAACGCGTTTCGTCGGGCGAGACGAACTCAGTCCGGGAATCCACGCGGTAGGGTGGATTGCCCCCCAGTCGCTGGGTCACGACAAAAACCTGCTGCGCGAAAACCCCCTCGGCAGAAGGACGCGGCACGGCGTCTCCCGTACCGTAGCCCAGGTCGTAAAACCGCGGGCCACTCGTTTCAGCGGGCTTATTTTTCGCGCGAATCCAGTAGAGACGGACGTACTCTTTGGGCTCGGTTGGGTCAGCAATCGGATTGCTTGGCTTTTCGACGACATAATTACGGGAAAGCAGGCGACCGTCGGGTAGGATTTTCGAGTGAACTTCGGCATCAAAAAGAGTGGTCGTGTTGGACAGCGGAAATTTTCGAATCCCTTCACCGGCCCAATTGCCGACCATTTGATCAAAAAGGGGATCCGCGTCCGCTTGCACCGTGGCCGCGTCCAAAGCGTTACCGAAATAAATTCCAAAAAAGAGCGCCCCAACGAGCGCAATCAAACGGGTTTGCATGGGGCCACGAACTAGCCTCTTCGGCGCATTTGGTCAATTCTTCCCGCCTGTGGGTGGGCGCTTCAATTTGCATCTTCTTCCTTTGGCCGATCGGCTTGCGGATTATCAGACTTTGCTCGGAGGACCAGATGATCAGACCCTTTTCCCAATCCCGTTTCCCGTTTTACTCAGCGGCTACCCTTCTTCTGCTTTTGTTAGTGGGCGCTTGCGCGAAGGTAGAGAGCGAGTCCGCCGAGCAGACCCAGGACGAAGGGAGCGTCGCGGAGCTGGGCTACATTCCGGTCAACGGAACTGTCCTGATGGGTACTCAATGCCCCTACGGCAGCATTCCGACTCCTGAGCCTGTGCTTTCTGCTCTCTGGGACTGTGAAGGCTCCGGGTTGAGCTCACTCGATCTCATACAGAGCCCATCACCCCTGCTTTTTCAAGCAGACTGCACGAAACGAATGCTCACAGTTAGGATGCAGGAGAGAGGCATCGACCTGACCTGGCAAGTGCTCCCCGACGGGCGTTTCGTTATCCCTGTGGATAAATTGATCCCCCTGTCGGTGCAGGACGACGGCACAGGAATGGGACCTTGCGTAACTGATTCGAAGCTCGTGATTTCGGGCACGCTGAATTGCGCCCAGCAGGATCGCCCGAGCATTCAGCTCGATCCCGTCTGGTATTTAAATGCTCCGATTGAGCCCCTACCGCAGCCGAGTCCGTCCGTGTCTCCTAGTCCGGCGCCGACGCCATCCCCTTCTGTGTCGCTAAGTCCGTCTCCGAGTCCATCGTCTAGCGCGAGCCCGGCACCGACTGAGAGTCCGTCGCCGGCACCCAGCCTTTTGTCGTCTGCGGCTTTGAATGGGTCGCTGAGACTAGACGCAGGATTCGCAAGGCGCTGTCAGTTCGCACCCACTTGCCTCCTGCACACACCCCACCGTCTTCAACAATGTCAGTGATTCGAATCACGGAGTTGATGAGCAGGTGGAAAGGCCGTTGCTCGGCGCTTGGACCTGTGCTACCCGATGACTACTTGCCATTTATTGGTGGGGTATCGACAAGTGGTAAGTCAACGGATTTTGATTCCGTCATTCCTAGGTTCGAATCCTAGTACCCCAACCAAACAGAAAACCCCGATACGTAACCCGTATCGGGGTTTTTTTGTTTTTATTCGCGGTAACTCTAGGCCCTGGAGCCCAACTCTCAGCCGGACTCGGTCTCTGGATCGCTACCCTCGGCGTCATCCTCGGACCGAGAAGGCGCCTGTCCGCCATATTTGCGGATCTCTTCCAAATAAGCTTCTAGGACGCGCTTCTCCATAACAGTGCGGGTCTGCTGATTCAAAGGATGCGCAATGTCCTTATAGACGCCGTCCTTGCGCCGCTTGGAAGGCATTGCCACGAAAAGCCCTGTGACCCCACTGATCACTTTGAGGTCCCGGACCACAAAACAGTTATCAAGAATGATTGTTATATAGGCTTTGAGCTTATCTTCATTGACTGGGAAGACCTTCACTTCGGTGATTTCCATGGCGTCGCTCCTCAGGATGTCGCTCGATCACACGATGGGGAGCACAGGCCTTCGACACACGAACTTCCCCATCACTACTCTAGAGTGTAAAGGAACTGACGCGGGACTGCAAACCCAGCAAATACGCGAATTTGCGTCCTACCTGGTATATATCGTCAACTGATTGACCCGTATACAGTCTAACCCCCTGATCCATAACCATATCAGGGGGTTAGAAGCTTAATCCTTCTTAAGGGAAAAACTCAGGCCATCCCCGTTTTTGGACAGTTTCGCCCAGACTCGTGAACCTGGCGCGAACTGCCCCTCCAGGATTTGGACTGCTAAGGGATTCTGGACTTCCCGCTGGAAAACCCGCTTCAACGGTCGTGCTCCGTAATCGCGGTCGTACCCTTTGTCGCAGAGCCAACCAGTCGCCTGCTCGTCGAACTCAACTTTGATTCCACGCTCAACCAGCATCGAATTCAAACCCCGGATCGTGTGTCCCAGAATCTCCCGCAGCTGCGCTTGCTCCAAGTGCGAGAACATGACGATTTCATCGATCCGATTTAAGAATTCGGGGCGGAAGTGCGCGCGAACAATATTCATGACGCCCTCTTCGCGCCGCTTGGGGTCGGGCTCATCCAAGATCAATTGGCTTCCTAAGTTCGAGGTGAGGATAATGATCGTATTTGCAAAATCGACTGTCCTTCCCTGGCCGTCAGTCGCACGCCCGTCGTCCAAGATTTGGAGAAAGATGTTGAATACGTCGGGGTGCGCTTTCTCAATCTCATCGAGCAGAATCACAGAGTAAGGGCGACGACGGACTGCTTCCGTTAGGACGCCACCCTCCTCATAGCCCACGTATCCGGGAGGCGCTCCCACCAGCCGCGCCACCGAATGCCGCTCCATGAACTCACTCATGTCGATTCGTATGAGTGCGTGCTCGTCATCAAAAAGAAACTCCGCTAGAGCCTTCGCAGTCTC
>CANMSW010000156.1 GCA_947500275.1 Bacteriovoracaceae bacterium
GTCTGTCGTCTTTTAAATGTGACTCACTAGGCCTATGGGAACATTCGGGGTAACTCTTAAATCTACGTTTCTTCTGCTCGTATCGGCGGGGTTGGTCATTTTGAGCACGTCCTGTGGGGTTCCCTTTCGCTATTATCCTCAAGCCGCCCTCGGGCAGATGGAGCTCTTCAACCGCGCGCGTCCGATCAAGGACGTGATCCGTGATTCACGAGTACCGGAGAGCGTGCGGGAAATTCTGGGGGAGATTCCCGCGATCAAGGCATTCGGAGAATCTCAGGGATTGAAGGCCACTTCTAATTACGTCGATTACGTCGGACTCGATCGGCCAGCGGTGGTGTGGGTGGTGAGCGCAAGCCCAGAGCTCAAGTTTGATGCAAAACGCTGGAATTTCCCGTTAGTCGGTGGCTTTACTTATGTGGGCTGGTTCAGCCGCGATGCGGCCCTTCAGTATGCCCAAGAAGTTCGGAATCAAGAAGGCCTGGATGTCGATGTTCGCGGTGCTGGCGCTTATTCGACTTTAGGATGGCTCCGCGACCCAGTGCTCTCGACGATGATCCCTAAAGGGGTCGAAGCAAGAGCCGAGCTCGTGAACGTGATCCTACACGAGAGTGTCCATGCCACTTTTTATATCAATCACCAGAGTGCCTTCAACGAGAGCTTGGCGAGTTTCGTAGCGGATCGCCTGACCGCAGACTATTTTTCAGCCCTGAAAAGAAAAGGGGGGGAGGCGAGTCTGCAGGCTTGGTTGGATTCGGAGAAAAAAGCAGAGAAGCGCCGCAGTCAGTTTCATCTGGCCTCGCAGGACCTAGAAAAAATCTATGGGGACGCGAGTCTTTCAGAAGAAAACAAGCGAGCCGCTAAAGCGCGGGTTCTGGACCGCCTCCGTGTGGGGCTTAATATCCCCCAGGAGCGAACTCTGAATAATGCGACTTTGATTCAATATCGCACTTATTTTACCGGGCATGCCGAGTTTGCGGCGCTTTTTGATCAGGAATGTAGCGGAAGCTGGAAGAAGTTTTGGGAGATCTTGGAGCCCTTGCGCGCGGATGCGGATAAAAGATTCGAGCGCAGACAGCGGGAGGATTTCGGTCCAGTGCTGACTACGCTCGTGAAAGAGAAAGGGACAGGGACAGGGACAGGAAAGGATGAGTAACGGATCAGTAACGGATCAGTAAGTACCGTTGGTGTGGATCTGGAGATTCACGCTGACTTCGTGTGTTCTGTAGACGCTCGTGAGTGGGCAGCCTGAATAGTAGATCCCATAGCCCCCGTAGAGGCGGCAATTGTCATACTCGGCATTCGAGACTTCAAAAGTGATATTACTGTTTCCGCTTGAGTTCAGGTAGCTCGAGAAGTCGAGCTCTGGATTCGCGCTCGCGTTCTTGCATACGGAAGATTCAACTGCTCCGAAAGCGTAAACGCTGGAAGGGCTCTCGGTCTTCACGACCACCGTTTTGGTGTAGCCGAGTGCTTTTACGCGAAGACGGACGCAGCCGACGGCTGCGGTATATCCCGTTCCCTGAACGGCCATCTGAGGGTTCAGGGTTAAAGTGACCTTGAGGATGCTTTCGGTGGAGACGTTCCCGCCGTAGGTGTCGGTGGGGTTGGTTCCACTGGAGCCTGTGAGGGTGGCATCCCAGCTCAAAGGAGCGAGGGAACCGGTTGCTTCCGCTTCGCCGCCATCAAGGGTGCTCGTGTCTGTGTCGGTGAGGCTCGTGTCCCCACTTGAGGAGCTGTTCCCGGTCGAGCCGACTGGGACTTCCGTGTAGGCTGTTCCACCGCACGCGCTGAGCGAGAGCGCCAGAAGCGCGATGCTCAGTGCCGTTAAAGTTTTTTGTTGAGTACCGTTTTTCATAATCGTGCTCTCCCTGTCTTGCCCTCGTTTGTGGGGCTTCTCTCTCACAGGGGAACAGTGCAACGGTGGGGCCAGGAGGCGGCTCAGAGATGGGTTTTGTGGGGGTGGGAGCCTAAGTCCCTGATCTTCTTTTGTTTTTATCCTAATGTTGTGTAAAAAATAAGGACGAAGGTCTGAATGGAAAGCTGACGGGGCTGTCTAAGGGTTGAGCAGGTGTCAGAGGTTGAGTACCGGAGCGAGGATCTGAATCGGGTGCCGGGCCCTCGGGATCCCAGAAAAGGGGTGAGCGAGGGGATCCCAGAAAAGAGCCGGGCCCGGAGGATACTCAATCCAACCGAGCCCGAAATCTTTGAAAAGCCCGTCACAAGGCGGGCGATTTTTTTGAAAAAGAACCAAACCCTAGTCTCATTCAGAGGCTCCGCCGTGTGATTCGAGCGGGGTCCTGAAGGTTTTCACTGTCGCAGACCCTCCTGGCCAAGGAGAGAGTCGACAGTCCGTGAGCACCGAAGATATCGTAGCTATTGCCGGTCGGTTTCGCTCACGCTCTCAACTGCGCGGGGGTCCTGTTTCTGGAAACTCTTGCTTTGCCTGACTCCAGTACGGCGCCCAGATTAATGTGGGCGTCAGCTTCATACGTTCCGCTTTCATTCGCACTGCCTCCTGATAAATCCAGCATGGCGCACAGCATAAAAAAGGGCAAGTGGCTGATATATAAGTAATTTTTTTATGAAAGCCTTAAGTTTCAAAGGCTCGAAACTCTGGGGTTTTTCATCCCTCTGTTAATTCGACACAGCCCCAAAAATTCTGCACGAAAATGGGGACGGAGCACGGGGAGACGTCGGAAAAGCGGGGACGGAGCACCAAAAACGGGGGAAGAAAGCGGGGGACGGAGCACCCGAAATTTCATGTGAAACTCCAGAACTCGCGGCAAACTAAGAAGAGAGCCCTCAAACTGAGGGCATTCGAACCCGGAGGTTGGGAAAACGATGAAACGCCGTTCCTGGGCTCTCGCCCTGCTACTCGTTGTTCTCGGAGGCTTTTATGTTTGGAGGCAAGCGGCGCTTCAGGCCCCGAGCTCCGTCCCCACTGCGCCCCTCCCCACTCCGAGCTCCGTCCCCACGGAGTCGCCTTCACCGTCCTTAAACGGGGCCGGCTCTGAGGCGGCGTCGGCCGCTTCGGTTGATTCGGCGCCCTCCCTTCAATTTCCCACTCTCGAGCAAGTGCGCCGCGAAGTGGAAGCGAACCCCCATGCCACTCCTCCCTCGCTCATCGAGTTCGCCAAAGCCATGGCCCCGCGCATGGAGGAGGCGCTCCAATCCCAGGATCCTCGTGTCGTGAAGCGAATGGTGTTTGCTCTGAAAGGCTGTGCACTCTCCGACTCGAACCAAGCGGTTCCCCAGGTGCAGGCCCTGT
Source organism: Bacteriovoracaceae bacterium (assembly GCA_947500275.1). Classification (GTDB taxonomy): domain Bacteria; phylum Bdellovibrionota; class UBA1018; order UBA1018; family UBA1018; genus CANMSW01. Next base: position 3,269 of record CANMSW010000156.1, read on the forward strand.
GCGTGACCAATCTCAAACGCTTGGCCGAAGCAAAGAGCCATACGCTCCCTGGAATCGAAGATGCTTATCGAGAAGTGGGCTCTCGCGCGTCACCAGACGCCAGAAGACTGCTCAATGCAGCCGACCGCATGCAAAGCGGTCATTGAGGTCGAAAAATGATATCTACTCGCGTGCGTCCCGCTCAGGGGGCTCTCGGTTTCAGAGTCGCCGTAGGGGCTTTGGCGCTTTTCCATGCGAATGCTTTTGGCTTTGAAGTCGACCAATATACGCGCCGAAGCACTGAGCCCACTGCGGACAGCCTAGGGCTTCTCGACCAGAAAGTTCGAACGCTGATGTCCGATGCGATTAATAAGATGAACTTGGATCTTTCGCGAAAGCACCAAAACTGTGCTCCAGGGGCCTTGGAAACGAATCAGAAGATGGAAGACGAGGTCGCCAACCTGCTCGTGGGCGCCAATCCGATTGCAACCCCATTTGAGCGCTGGGTGATGGGCTTACCTGAGAACACGAACCTGATATCGACTCGTCCGGTGGAAAGCGTCTATAATCACCCGAAATATCAATTGGTCGTTATCTCAGGGATGCTCGTGCCCGAGATCGTGGTGGCTGGCCAGCGTATAGGGACAGATAAGATCGGCCATTTCGTTCAACTTGGATATCGCCTTTACACGAAAATAACCCGTCCCGCCCTCCGGGCGATGGATTGCCAAGCGCTCGTGAGATTGACGAGTGAACTGGGCTATTACGGCTGCATGAGTGGTGGCTTCATCTATTCCTATGGTGATATGATGGCCAACTTCGCAGGACTCCAGCTCTGGGGCCGGATGGTCGGGAACACTCCTGATAAATATATCTCCTGTGGCACGAATGGCCGATTTGAGATCAATCCTGCGTCAAAGGCCTTCTCTTTTGCCGATTATGTCTCGCCGTTTTGGGATGAGGCCGTGAATTGTTCGATGGACTGTGCGATCGAAGATCGATTCCGACCTTCGGAAGATATTCCCGTCATGAAGCGAATTGGAAAGTACAGTTGCCCATATCCTCAGGCGAAGTTTTCTTGGGCGGGTGAGGCGACGGATGGCGAGCATTTTTGTAAGAAAGCCGCCGATGCCTACCAATCAAAACGCCCGGTTTTTCCCCCGGGATTCTTAGGGGGTTCGGGATGCCTGGAGGAGGTCGTGAGTCCGACGTGCCTGCAGCCGGCAGAGGCACCCACGAAATTAATCAATAAACGAAAGAAACCGCCCCGTGCCCCCTGATTCACACGCCTGGGATGAGGCTGGCCTTTAGAATTTCAATGACCTGAATTCTCTCGTGTTTGGGAAACCTTACTCCAGTTGCATGACCCCGTAGGTGTTTCGGGCAAGGGCGTCGGCATCCACCCATATTTTTCCGTTCTCGCACTGCCAGTCAGCCGAGTAGTCGCATCCGGTACCCCACGAGTTATGAACCAGGAACTGGAGTTGCCCACCCGTCGGATGGATTCTTTTCCCAGAAATCAGTGACACGTGGCCCCCGCACTGAGTCGAGTTCACGATGCGAAGGTCCCGTAAGTCGTGACTGAAGCCCGAGTAGTTTTTTCCTTCCTTGAGAACCTTCGAGCAGTAAGCAATCGCTAGAGGCTGCGAGAAGGGCGCGAATAGGCCCTCTTCGAGTCTGCGAATGATTTTATCCTCGGGCTCAAAATGGGTGAGATCCGTATGGCAGCGGCCCGGGAGCAGGAAGTCATGGTTCCGGTGGTCTTTACAGCGAGGGTCTGAAACGAGGGTACGTGCAAAGTCACGCTTCCTCATGTGCAGGGCGCGAAGAATGGTATCCGTGTCTGGTAACGGAGTCGATCCATCACGGTAGTGCGTGAATTCAGAAAGACGGGTGCGGATCTGAGTCGCGATCGCAAGACCTTCAGGTTTTTTCCTCCGCCAAAATGGGATTTTTTTGAAACGGACTCGCAGGGCCTCAATGTCTTTGAGAAGTTTTTTGAGTCGGTCGCCGTCATCATCGACGAGTGGAAAAGTGTCGAGCGTGCAGATGCCCGCCCGTTCTGCGTAGTGAATGGTCGCGCAAAAACTTCCGCCATCCACTGTGCCGTCCCAGCGAAACTGCCCGTACTCAAGTTGACCGTGACCGAGGGCGAGTTCAAACGGATTGATCCGGCGAAACGTCTGCGAGGGCTCGAATTGCGCACGCCATGTATCAATCGCGAGTCCTGCAGCATAGGCATAGCAGGTCCCACCAATCTGACTGTGGACCGGCGCATGCTCCATGGATCCACCGGGTGAATCGAGACGGACTTCGAGGAACGACTCGCCCGATGGGACCCCGCTCCAAGCGGGCGAAAGGGAGGCCCCTAGGGTGAGCGCGAGGGCCGCGGAAAGTCGGGCTTTTGCGACAAGACTCGGGTTCCAAGTTCTCATCGTTCCTGCTCTCTTTCTGCGTGATTCCGTGAAGGGGTGCGGAGGCTGCGCTCACTGTTAAA
>CANMSW010000157.1 GCA_947500275.1 Bacteriovoracaceae bacterium
AAAGGCAATGAAACTCGGGGTTCTGAGCTGAATTGTGAAGGACCGACTTCATTTCGCGGGCCGAAGCCCCCATGCGGCCCTCATAATACGGAATCGTCAGGTACTCTTCGCGAAGCTTCCGCAAGGACGCTCTCAACACTTTTCGCTCATCGGCTGTCAGGTGTCCGGGCATCTCTCCCGTATCGTAAAAGCGCGCCTTCTCGATCGGTGAAAGCTGCGAAATGATCGTGCTCACGCTCGGAGGATAATTGATACTATTCGGCTTTTTTAAACGACTGAGGACTGCCCAAAGCGCAACCGCCCAGCCCGTGTGCGGCGCCACATGCCGCCCTTTCGAAATCTGCTCCAAATCGGGAGCGTAGACTTCTTCCTCTTCCGAGACTTTCAAAAGATAGGGCACTCGAATCAGCTCAATTCGGCCTTTGAAACTTGTGAAGTCCGGGAACTCTTTGAAGGCGTCGAGCTGCAACTCATTGCTCGACCCGAGCATCACAGAATCCATATGCGCAATGGCAGGCCCCACATTGACGGACCCGGTCTCACACGAAATCAAAAGGTACTTGAACGTGTCGATGGGCCGCTTCAGCAGGTCACTGTACTCAACCATCCCGCGATTCGCTTCGACCAGGTCTCCGCTTAAGCTGAATAAATTCAGAGACTGAAGCGACGCAGGTAAAGACCCCATGCTTCGGTTCATCGTGAGCTGCTGGTAGTGCGCATCCACGTGCATTTGCGGCTCGATCGTCACGACACCCTTTCGATATCGCTTCGAAAAATAGAAGCGCTCGACTTGGACGTGAGCCAAAACTCTCCGATAATCTCCGCCGTTCGAATTCAAAAGGGCATCGAAAATATTCTTACAGCGATGGCAAAGATCACCACGCGCCAAATACTGAGGCATTTCAGACCAGATCTCTTCCGCACGAGCACTTCCTAAAAGTCCGGCTAAAAACTCTTTTCTTCGCGAAGTGGGAACAATCAGCAGCGGGTGATCTTTCATATCACATGGAATACGGGCCATGACCTCTTCATCGGGCAGCCGCGCATAACTCGCATGAGGATCGCGAGTGGGCGCACTGTTCCCCATTCCCATCGTGCCGCGGACTGCTCGCTCCTGAGGGAAAACCCAATTGAACGAATAAATCGCGCCTTCTTTTTCGTGCGAATATTTCTCGAGCCCCGACATCAGCGCATGGAGAATCGAGGACTTTGCGCTCCCGTTCGGTCCATGGAGAAGCAGAAGCCGATTGTTCGCACCTTGACGTTCAAAGGTCTTCAAAGCCTTCCAGAGTTGGGTCTGTACATCTTCCTGGCCCACCACTTTGCGGGAAGTACTCTCAGCATCTTCGGGAAATCCGTCAAAAACGCGAAAACGCCACTGACCTTCCCCTTCGCCTTCCGTCACCGGGTCACGACCAAAGTGTTCCATCATGTCAGCCAAGTAACTGGCCGAGCCTCGAAGCTGCCCTGACGGACTTTCATTGATCAGCTGAAGGTACTCATCGAACGAAAGGACACGACGGTTTGCTTCGAAATCCTTTTTAACCCATTGATCCATTCGACCCAGCACCTCCCGCGGGGATTGCGGAGACGACCCTGGGTTCAATGAAGCTGCACCTTGAGATGATGAAAACTGGGAGGAAGATTCACCCATTGGAGTAGAGCCTCCTTGGCTCAATTTCAGGGTAACACGGGCATTTCTCTCACCGACAGAGGCGGATTTCTTACAGGAGGAAATTCTTTGTCGATCCGGTTTCCAAAACCGAGTTTATCGTTTAGACGCGTTAAGAAACAGGCGCGTTAAGAATTTGACGCCTTCTGTTTGAAAAAAAGTGAGTTGGGGTCAATCAGCCCAACTCACGCACTCAGGGGGGAGTGAGGAACACCGCTGCCCATCGGGCAGCCAAGAAGCGTCCAAGCCGGATCCCATCCGGCCACTTGAGGGGAATTGAAAAATGATGACATCGCCATCGAACGCCACACCAGTCCAAGGTACCCCTACAGCTTCATCAGCTGGGATTCCCACGAATGACACCCCGGCATCGACTTCCCCGACGACACAACTGAGCCAGGAAATTCAGACCCCTCGCATGAAACTCAAAATTCACCGCGTCACGATCGGTCGCTCCACCTGGATCTTGGTCGCAGCGCTCACAAGCGGCCTCCTCTCTACCTCCTGCTCTCCCAGCGCGCGCACCCTCGAAGAAAAAAACGCCCAACGGAGCGTCATTTCCTCGGTACGTGGCCCCACTCTTCAAGTCGACTCCATCGCCGAGGGAGCCACCCACTGGACTCGCCTCTCGAACGGAGCCGAGATCGCCGTTCAGAAACGGGACGGGAACCTTTTCTTCGAAGCCCATGGCGTGTTCTCCCCTGCCGCCTTCAAAAGTTTAAACTCGCGGCTCAGTCATCTTCCCGAGGCCGAACGGCTCGAGCGGGTTTCGCGCGAGATCCGAAAAATCTTCAAATCACTCTCGAGAGCTCACGCAGTCGGCCTGAGCATGAACCCGCAAGCAGGTTACTTCCGCTTCATGGCCCCCTACTCTTCGGAAGTTTTGGGCATTTTGACCGGCTTGAAGATTGAGGGAGTCTATTTGAATCCGGTTTCACCCGACCGATCTGCGCTCGATCGAGTCCGCGACACCACTCCAGAAGCTTTAGGCTTCCAACTTCGAAATGGCGGATCCCGATCCTCGGGTAGCTACAGCGGTCTCGAACGCTTAGGTGCAGTCGAGTTCGTTCAACTCGCGGAAGCCGAAATCGGCGGCACCGCGCGAGTCGATGGATCCCAAGTTCGCATCGGTGTGACCGACACCGGAATCACTTACAATCACCCGACCTTCCGCTCCCGCAGACTTCCGGGACGCAACCGAATCGACGGGATGCGTGACTTCACCCGCGAAGGACGCGTCTACTTCTCACCCACTGCTACTTTCAAGGCAGAGGCCGGCAATTCAGAGAGTGAAGTCGTCATCTCCGCGCAGTTCATCCCCTCTCAAGTTCTGCCTTCCCAACCGAATCCGGAAGAGCTGTCACTCGTAGAAAACGTGACTCTGAAAGTCAGTGCAGAACTCAGAAGCCTCCTTTTGGCAGAAAACGCATCGGGCGCGAAATTAGGCTTACTGAACGAACAAGTCCTCTCTTCCCGGAGTGAGCTCGCTGACATCAATGGGAACGGCAACGTTCAAGACACGATCCAAATGATTCTGATTCCAGGTAGCAGCCCCTCGGAAGATCGCCTCTATGTCGACTTCAGTGGCGAAGGGGACTTCCGACGCTCCACTGCGCTGCGGGACTTCAACTCCTCGGGCCTCACTGCCTCCGTTTTTGCAGAACGAATCGGCTTCGACATTCGTGAAGACGAGCTCGCCACGCAGGACGCAATTTTCCCCGTTCGGAGTGCCTCGATTGTCGGGTACGACCCAGGGAACCATGGCTCCCACGTAGCAGGAATCGCAGCGGGGCTCCAAACCCTAGCCAACGACTCAAGCGACACTCTCGCACGCGGCGTTGCCCCCGAAGCTCGCCTTTTCATGAATCGTGTTTGCGCAAACAACACGGGCTGCGACGCAACCGAGGCTTTCATTGACCTCGTCACCCAATCTCATGTCGATGTCGTGAACATGTCCTTAGGTGGACTCAATCCGTTCAACGATGGATACGGCGTCGAAGAAACCCTCATCAATCGTTTCGTCCAAAGCGGAAAAGTGCAGTTCATGATCTCGGCCGGTAACTCGGGTCCGGGCAAGCAAACCATCGGGAGTCCTTCAGTTGCATCGAGCGCACTTTCGATCGGGGCCACTGCCACTCGCGCGATGATTGAAGCGCAATATCAATGGCCGGGCCTGGGCGCTTCCAGGGGAACCCTACTTCCAGGCATGAATGATGACTTCATGCTCTTTTTCTCCAGCCGCGGTCCGACCGCTGCAGGTGGATTCAAGCCGAACCTTACTGCACCCGGAACTCAACTCAGCTCCGTCCAACTCAACAGCGCTCCGGGAGCGCGAGCGGGTTTAGATGTTTACTGGGGGACCTCAATGGCAGCGCCGGCAGCAACCGGTGCCTACGCCCTTTTCTTGGATGCGATTCGGAAGTTCAATGTCGCCCATCCTGAACAACTCCTCCCGAGTGACTCCATGACGCTCCGTGAAGTTCTCATCGAGTCCGCGCGTCCGTTCAACGTGAAGCGTTCGCGCGCCACAACGGGCGAATCAAGCGAGGGGGCCTACACTTGGATCGACGAAGGCGCAGGAATGGTCGACCTTCCTGCCGCCTGGGAAAAACTCAAACAAGTACGAAGCGCGCGTGCTCTATCGCCTGAAGGTTCCGTCCTCAGCGCCGTCACGCTTGACGGCGAACCGGTCGAACTCGAGTACGAAGTGCTCTACAATCAGGCCAAGACACCCAACAAAATCCCTTATGACGGGACACGATTGGTCGCAGGCACTCCAGCCTTCGGCACAGGGGTCGTTCTGGACTTCCGGAATGACAGCACATTTGCAACGGTTCAAATTGCACGTCGGATCCCTCAGCGTTTTGCCGAGTCTCCTGCCTACGGAGATTTGGTCCGCCAGCTCGTCACCACTCGTGACGAGTTCGAACTCGATGTGGAAATGCACGGTTCAAACGTCGAATGGTTGAAAGCGGGCACACTCCAGCAACAACCTTGCTGGGAAAGCGACACCGCGCCTCTTTCGGTGATCGGACGGGGTGCCGAAGTCGTCGTCAATTCTGATCAACAAGGTGAGATCGTCAGCTTCGGAGCCTCGGCGCTCAACCTTTGCGTCAACCGCGAGAAAATCTCTCGCGATCTCGCGCCTGGAGATCACGGAGCCCTCATTCGCGCTTACCGGCTGATTCCTCGCGTGGATGCCGATGGGCGCATCACTGCGATGAACCGCGCGCCCACCGCAAGCTTCATCGTTCCCGTCCACCTCATTGTCCCGGCTCGAACCCTGGACTCAAGCGAGGGACTGACGATCGAAGGAAAAGCTGCCTCGTTTGAGGTTTCTCGTAACTATATCACTCTCCCGAAAGGCGTGAGCACTTTGCGAGTCACGCTCGAGGTTCCTGCCCTCAAAAAAGACGAGAAAGGGCGTCTCTTACCCGGTCAAAACTGCTCTGGAGTGGAACTCACATCGATGGAAGGGATCAACACACGGGAGACATTCACTCGCGCCTCTGATGCCCGCATCACCAACTGCGCAAACGACGGGACCGCAGCAGCCGATCGAGCCAGAAAACTCACTTTCACGAAACAGACCCCTGAGTCTGGAATCTGGGACATTCACGTGATGGGACTTTACCGGTTCAAGTCCTCAGACTATCGCTTGACCGTCGACTATATCACTGGAAAATCGTCGGTGACCACGATCGAAGGGGCTGCAGGAGAGTTGAACGGCACGCTCACTTGGAAGCTCGACTCGGCCTCCCTCCCCGTTGAAGTATCTCAAGAGAAGAGCACACTGGAACTCACGAACCTCGTTCATTCCGAATTGGCAACGATTCATAACGGTGAGCGTGCTTGGGTCGTGGGCGCTTTAGGTGGAATGCGAATCTATCCACCCGAAGTTAAGGAAGTCACCGTTCGAACCGATGGAGCAGCGGGGTCCGATCTCGACCTGTTGGTCGTCCAGTGCTCGGACCAAGCGCCCTCCCCTGCTGATGACTCCTGCCGAGTCAAAGACACCAGCGCCGGCGGGACCGCCGCTGAGCGGGTCGCTTTCGAACCGGAAGCA
>CANMSW010000158.1 GCA_947500275.1 Bacteriovoracaceae bacterium
ATGGCCAGTCCAACGACGCCTAGTATGGCCAGCGTATTCAAAAGAGCGAGGAGCATGGGTAGCTTTTCTTTCAGCCCCCCACCTGCCGCTTTGGCTTGTTTTTTGTCGTCCCCGCCGTGATCTGCCATGCCATTCTAGTTTGAAGGGTTCTTTGGGGAGGGTCAAAGGAAAGAAACAAAAAGGCCAAGTGGCTCGTCGCCACCTGGCCTTAAGGGTAAGGTTCAGAGTCGAGGTTTAGATTTTCACAGGCTCGTAAGGGAGTCCCAAGTCGACGGCGACCTGTTTGTAAGCCACTTTGCCATTCAGGATGTTGACCCCTTTGAGGAGGGCTTCATCCTTGGCAATCGCTTCTCTCCACCCCATGTTCGCGAGCATCACGGCATATTTCATCGTGACGTTCGTCAGGGCATAAGTCGAAGTGCGGGGTACTGCGCCTGGCATGTTGGGAACCGCATAATGGATCACGCCGTCCACGGTATAAGTGGGATGCTCATGGCTGGTGGGTCGGCAGGTTTCCACGGATCCGCCTTGGTCTACCGCCACGTCCACGACAACACCCCCTGGCTGCATCTTTGCGATCATATCGCGTGTGACCAGTTTCGGGGCTTTTGCCCCAGGAACCAACACGGCGCCGATCACTAAGTCGGCGTTCGTCACTGCTTTTTCGACTTGCTCGCTATTGGAGTAAAGGGTGGTGATTTCGTTTCCGAAAACATCGGAGAGGTAATCCAAACGAGTCACATTGACGTCAAGGATCGAGACTTTTGCACCCAGGCCGACGGCCATTTTGGCCGCGTTCACGCCTACAACGCCGCCACCGAGAACGACAACGTTCGCGCGGTCGACGCCGGTTACACCACCCAAGAGCATCCCTTTGCCGCCGTGATCGTGCTGTAAGTAGGTCGCTCCGATTTGCGTCGCCATGCGCCCTGCCACTGCCGACATCGGTGCAAGAAGGGGGAGTGATCCGTCTGCCGGTTGGATGGTTTCGTAAGCGATTCCGACAATCTTACGCTCCATCAGCGCTTTCGTGAGTCGCTCGTCTGCCGCTAAGTGCAGGTACGTGTAGAGAATCTGGCCCTCGCGAAGAAGAGGATACTCTTCAGGGAGAGGCTCTTTCACTTTCACGATCATGTCTGATTTTTCGAAGATCTCTTTCGCCGTTTCAAGGATGGTCGCCCCTGCTTTGCGGTAGTCATCATCTGAGATGCCCACGCCCACGCCAGCATTGTGTTGAACCAAAACTTTATGGCCAGCCTGGGTCAGGGCGCGAACGCCCGCGACGACCATACCAACACGGTTTTCTTTGTTCTTAATTTCCTTAGGTACGCCAACGATCATGACGATTTCCTCGGTACACGCAGTACACTGGGTTCAATTCACGGTGATTTTGAGACCGTCGTAAGCGAAGGCGACGCCTTTTGGAAGTTTCTTCTTCCATTCGAGATAGTCGAGCTCGTGGCCTAAGTGAGTTAACCAAGCGCGGCGTGGTTTGAGTCGGTCGATCGTTTCTAGAGCCTTTTCCAAATGAAAGTGCGTTCCGTGGGGCTTGAGGCGCAAACAGTCCAGAACGAGTGCGTCAAGGCCCTCTAACCGCTGCAGGGAGGTCTCAGGAATGATGTTGCAGTCCGTGACATACGCGAGTCGTCCGAGTCGAAAGGCTACGCATTCTTGACTGCCGTGCCAAAGGGGGATCGGAATAAAAGGAAGGCCACAAACCTCAAGCCGTTCGTCTTCGGCCTTAAAACGGTGGAGATCGAGGAGAGGGATTCCCCCGCCCTCGACCGCCTTCGGGTTGAAGATATATTCGAACTTTTGGCGAAGCTCCCGATCACTCCATTCATTACCGAAAATGGGGATCCGACTTCTCTGTGAAAAGTTCCAGGCACGGAGTTCATCGAGGCCTGAGATATGGTCTGCGTGCGGGTGCGTGATCAGCACCGCATCGATCCGATCAATTCTGTGTTTCAAAGCCTGCTGGCGAAGATCGGTCGACGTGTCGATCAGGATGCTCTTGCCTTCGGTCTGCAGCCAAGCGGACGCCCGAAGTCGCTTATTCTTCGGGTGTTTCGAAGTGCAAACAGCGCAGCGGCAAGTGATCACTGGGACGCCGGTCGAGGTGCCGGACCCGAGTACGGTGAGTGTCGTTTTCATGGCTTAGCCCGCGGGCGGACTGGCATCCGGGGTGCTTCCAGCATGGCATTCGCCCTCAAACCACGCGCCGAAGTCCACTTGCACGGAGGGACTGTTGAGATTCCCAATGACTCTCCCACCCGAGGCGATCTGGATCTTCGTTTTTGCGTGAACTTCGCCCTCGACGAAACCCTGGATGATCACATGATCGCCATGAACGTCCCCTTCAACGAGTCCTTCATCCGTCACGATGAGGACAGTCCCAGGACTTGCCTCGACACTTCCTTGAACCTTTCCTGCCATCCGCGTGTTCCGGTCGAAGTGGACCTTACCCTCGAGCACCGTGCCCGGTGTAATGAGATTTACCGTGCGCTCCGTGAGTACTTCCGTCGATTGTACCGGCGCTTTCTTTGCGGGCGAAGGGGGCGTCCGCTTGGGAAGTTTGAGGCTCCATTTTTTTTTCATGCTCAATCTACTCCAAAAATGATCGGGTTTTATTATCGATCCACGCCCGGGCTCATGAGTGTATCGCTCTCGTTCGGTAGAGCGGGTTTGGCTGCGGGTCTCGTTTTTGATTGGTCAATCGCAGGTCCTGACTGGGGACTCGCGGACTGTGCGAGATCGATTTTTTGGTGCACGAGGATTTTTTCATTCGGTTGAAAAATCATCACTTCGATCTCTTTCCAGCTCGATGCTTTTGAAGCGGGAAGGTCGAATTGAGTCGCCACTTCTCGGTAGCGACTGACCGAGAAAAATTCGCCGCGCTCGGGTGATATGAGTGTGGAACTCTCCATTCCGTTCAGAACCCCTTCTGGATACGCAAGGACGCCCGAAGGGCCGCGTGCAAGGAGAACGATACGACCCTGTTGGTTCTTGCCATCATCCGCAGTGTATTGAATTGCGAACTTTACGCTCAAGCGACTGCCTTTGAGTTGAGTCGTAGCGGGGGTGATTGAAATTTTGAGTTGTGCGGGGGTTGGGAGTCCATCGCTCCAGCTGGAGGCGGGCACAAAGAGGGGAATCCCCGGTGCGATCGCAGACACGGCTATTGGGGACACTCCTGCTGTCGAAGGGCTCGCGCTTGGACGAGACGAGTCCGTGGCTGGACGGGGCTCAGTCGCTTCCCAGAGACGGGCCCAAATCCGGTCGAATAGGGCCCTGACAGGCTTCGAGTCTGGCACTTTTTCCTTCATCTCGGCCTGAGGAGGCTCGGGAGTGGCCGTTGTTCCCTTTTGAAGGGGCGACTCGTTCATCGCCAGGGTCGGTGTCTCTGACACCTGAGGCGCAGGGGAACCTTCAGTGGAAAGGGGTGAATCAGGCTGGGTTTCGGCCGGTTCGGCTTGAGAGAGCTTGGCCTGCTCTTGAAGGTCGCTCACTTGTTCTTCCAAGCTTTCAGTCATGGTTCGCAGGTTTTTGTTCTCTTCCTGCATCCGCTTGAGCGCTTCGGGGCGGCTCGTCCGTGCGATCCAGCCAAACCGGAGAGCTGCGGAGACGGAGAAGGTCGTGACAAGAACGAGGGCTCCCAGAAGAAGCCCCATCTTCCTGACCCAGCCAAGCGTGACTTCGAAGCTCCGGGGAGGATGGTGGTCTTTGAAGAGCACGACCGTCACTCGATCGTCATTGAGGCTCGAGGGTACGGGCCTGGGAGTCTGTCCCTCGGGAGTAGGAGCGCCTAGGCTCGCTAGCGGTTGGGGGGAAGGGGAGCCTGAAGCGATATTTTCGGGGTTAAGCATGGGATTTCAAAAAACTATCGGTCTCAAAAAAGACTGTCAACCTGGGAGGGGGTTCTTCCGATCAGTCGGGTGATGAAGATTTTGGTTCTCAATCCGAATCTCGACACGTTGCGCCAGTTTGGAGAGGCTTTACGCCTTGAGGGTGCTGTCGTTCTCGAAGTTCAGGATTCAGCTGATGTCCTTCCGGTCTTGACGCTTCATGGGCGCTCAGTGGATCTCGCAGTCCTTCACCGCGAGGCGAGCAGCGGACGTGGGGATGTTGGCGCTCAGTTGGTTCGGGAGATTCGTGCAAGTGCTCTGCAGGCCGATTTACCGCTGGTTCTCACGTCTCAAAATTGGGGAGATGCCCAGTTCGCTCAGCATCAATCGTCCCCCCAGGCGTGTCACGCTTATTTAAAGACGCCGACGGACGGTTCCCATTTGATCCGCTTAGTTGAACGGGTGCTCGGCTCATCGCTGATGCAGCAGCGAGGTCGAGACGAGGACTCTCTTCGCGGGATTCGGGGATCCGTTGGGGCGCCGAATCCGGCCTCGGTTCGTACTGAAACGGGGTCGATCGACCTTTCCTCTGTCAATCTGATCGGGATTCCTTCCGTCAAGGTGGGGAGCCAGTCCGGCGCAAGTCCCTCCTTAGTTCTTGAGGATGCGAGTGGACTCTATTCTCATTCCAAGTCTTCCCTGACGGGCGCCATGGCTTCAGGCACGATCACTTTGGACGCCCCTTTAAGCTTCGGGAAAGAAGTAAAGCTCAGTCAGCTCGAAGTGTCCCTCACGGAGGCGCCCGCTGAGATTCAGTCGGGGCTCGCACTCGCTCCCGAGGGCACGGCTGAGGCCGGCCCACTGGAGTTGTCCACTGACTTACAAACCTTGAGTCTCAATGCTGGGGCTGCCGACGAACTTCCGCCTCAATCCGACCTCGCGGGCCTTGCTCCGTCCCCCGTCGAGCCGGTAACGGCGCTCTTGGGCGAGAAGGGTCTTCCTTCTGCTTCTCCCCGTGAGCCTGTTTTGTTGAGCACGGCTTCTGAGCACGAAATTCGTCAGTGGATGCAACCTCCGATCGACGATGCGATTGTCCCGGGTGGGGCGGCGCAATCTCCCGATTTGGAGACGCTAAAGAAATACCTTCTGTTGCGCGAACAAGATGTGGCGGCGCTTTCGTCGCAGCTCCGTTCAGCGCGGCAACGGGTTCATTCACTTGAGGATTCGCTCGAAGTGGAGAAAGCCCGTTCGGGTGAGCTTGCTCATGAAAATGAGCGTCAGAAACAAAGGATTTCGGATTTCGAGCTGGAGAAGCAGGCTCTTCGAGAGTCTGCCGATGACGAACTCAATGAACTTAGGCTTCAGTTGCGAGCACGTGGGGACAAACTTCGCTACTTGGAGCTTCAAGTGAAAGAAGCCTCCGGTGAAATGGATCAGCTGCGGGAGCGGGTTCGACAGGACCTCAGGCGAATTCGGGTCCGCGAGCAGGAGCTGGAGAACCGTTTGGAGCTTCTGAAACGCGATAGCGCGGCCCAGCTCACGGCGCGTGAGGAAAAGCTCAATGAAGTTCGTCGCCGGTCTGACATGCTCGAGTTCAATGCCGAATTGCTTCAAACGCAGCTCGAGCGTGAAAAGGACGTTTCCAGAAAGCTTCGCGAGCAACTCGCGCAGGTCAGCCGAATGGTGAGACTGGCCGGCGGAATGCTGGAAGGCGACGCGGTTCCGGACTCACTTTTGAGTGCGCTCCGTGATTCGACTCCTTTAGAAGTGGGGCCGGGCCCGGAAGTAAGTTCTCAGAACAAGAAAACTGGCCGCGCCGCGTAAAAACGAGCTAGAAAGTTCGTTCCGAATTCGCTAAAAACTGGAGTCATGTTTTCGCC
>CANMSW010000159.1 GCA_947500275.1 Bacteriovoracaceae bacterium
ATAAACGATTCCGCGTGGGCGAGAAAAAAGGCGCGGGCCTCGTCACGGATGCGGATCTGGCGAGCGAAGCCGCTGCGATGAAAATTTTGCGGCGCGCGGAGCCCAACTTCGAAATGCTCGCCGAGGAAAGCGCTCCGGACTGGAGCCATGAGCTCACCCACGAAGGGCGCTGGGTGATGGACCCCTTGGATGGAACCACGAACTTTGTGCACGGATTCCCGATGTTCTGCGTCTCGATTGCTGCCGAATGGCGCGGCCAAGTCGTGGCAGGCGTCATTCACCACCCAATCCTAAAAGAGACTTACTTAGCGGTCCGCGGCCGCGGTGCAAAAATGAACGGACAAAAACTCCAGGTCTCCGTCACGAAGCGCGCCCACGATGCCCTTCTCACGACTGGCTTCACGTATCGAAAAGATGAATGGCTCGAAGCGGAGATGCAGGCCTTTGAGCATTTCTCGCAGGTCGCGCGGGCGATTCGTCGCCCCGGAAGCGCAGCCCTTGATCTCGCCTACACGGCGCGTGGTGTGTTCGATGGTTTTTGGGAGCAACGACTTCCACCCTGGGATGTCGCCGCGGGATCGCTGCTCGTCGAAGAAGCTGGCGGCAAGGTCACTGACTTCTCGGGCAACCCCTTCTCTATTACCCGGCCCGAAATTCTCGCCTCAAACGGGAAGATCCACCGAGAGCTCGTCCAGGAAATGCGAGCAGGCCTCAAACAAAAATAAACTCTCCAAGAAAGATCCGTCAAAAAGACGTCGCTTGTTTCCAGCGAAAAATGACTTAAACTAAAACACTGAATGGATTCACTCATCCACTTGCTCTCCCAGTTCACGCCAGAAGCCCTTCTGCTCGAAGGAGCCCTCTTCTTCTTGCTCGTCGCGGGGTACGCCGCTTTCTGGATCCTCAGTAAACGCCGGCTCGGAGTGATCCAGACTGCAGTTCCTAGCGGCGTCATTAAGATTTACCTCAACGAACTGATTGAAGACGCAGAGAGATTGCGGGCACAGCTTTTCGGTATCCTCCGCGCCGCTGGAGTTAAACTTTCGGATGAAGAGATGAAAGCGGCGATGTCCACGGGCCTCCTTCGCACGGCTGGGGTCTCAGGCGGCGCACTCAATATTCCTCTCTCAGGCCAACCTAATCCGGCACTCGCCGGAAACGTCGGGGCGCTTGAGACACAGATGACCCAGCAAGCCCGCGCGCTTGAAACTCTCGGTCAACAGAAAGCTCACCTGGAGCAAGAACTCCTCGCACTGAAAGCAGCAGGTGGGGCAGGCGGAGGCGGAGGAGGTGACTCCTCACTCGTCGCTGAACTTCAAAAACGGATCAAAGATTTAGAAGAGCGCTTAGCCGAGTACAGCGTCATCGAAGACGACTTAGCGAACTTGAAACGCCTTCAACAAGAGAACGTGCAACTCAAGGCTGCACTCGCCAACGGAGGCGGCGCACCTGCGGCGGCCGCCAGCGCGCCAGTCGCAGCCCCTCCTCCCTCGGCAACGGCTACAGATCCGCTCGCTGATATCCAAGTGGCGGGAGGCAGTCTCGAAACTGCAACGGATCCGTTCGGAGCGCTATCTGCTCCACAAAGTGCCGAAGCTCCCTCAGCAGTTGACCCCCTGGCCGATTCACCGCCTCCCACGAACACTGGGGAAAAATCGGAAGCTGATCTCGTTGCTGAATTTGAAAAACTCTTGGGGAGCTAAGTTCAAATGCGCAGTCTTTCCATCGCTCTCACAAGCCTCTCATTCGTCTTTTCGAGTATTTCCCTAGCAAACACGCCTTCTCTTCCATCAGTCCGCGAAGAACTCCTGGCGCACCAGGGCACTTCTTTCGAACGCTTGATCAAGAAATGGGAGGCCAACAGTGAGCGCGAAGAACTCTCCAATCAATTGATCACTCTATCAAAGGACTCAAGCCTCGGGGATGCATCCCGCTATATCGCTCTACAAGGGGCGGCGCGCCTGATTGGGAAGCCCGGAAAACCAGTACAAATGAATCAATTCGAGGGGCTCGCGCGCGATCCGTCTTGGATGATTCGGAGCGGCGCTCTGAAAGCACTCGAAGTCACCGATACGGAACGCGCATCACGCGTGGCGGCGGTCCTTCTGGGCGATCCCGCATTTGTCGTTCGCTTAGAGGCGATGAGCAGCCTTGAGAAACTTCGCCCCACCGGATCGCAGATTGAACTCTCGCTCCTCAATGCTGCAGAAGACCCGCGAAACTGGCGAAATTCGCAGCCCCTTCAAATCCCCACTCGCGCGATCCACCTCTTAGCGCTCCTCCGAAAAAGACCCTTGAGCGGATCTCAAAATCTCAAACAAGAGATTGCGAGCCTTCGCGCCGAGATGGCCCCTTCCCACTAATTCGGAGACTCGAGCTCTTTCAAAAACTGATCATTGCCAGAACTCTGCTCGGTCGACTCTTCAATCTTCCTTTGCATCGCAATGAGCCGTCCGATCCGATAGAGCATCGTCTGCTCATCGACCCCGTCCGTCTCGATCGGGCGAGTCCCTTCGAGAACATCTCGAAGTACAACCTGCTCTTTTCGGACACTCACTTTAACGGAATTCAATCCATTGAATTTCCCTTCCGACAACGTGATCCGAAGTCGAAACTGAGCCTTCAAATAAGCATCCCCACCGGCAAGCGAGTCGATCGAATTCCTCAAGGCAGTGTTGTCTTTTAACTGCGTGACGTAGAACCCGCCCTCTTCATTCGTGGATTCGTCCTTGACGAAGCTCCGCAGCGATTCGTTCACAGCCGCTTTTGCCAACCGCAGATCGGTGAAAAAAATTCGCGAGTACTCCCGCGCGGGATTTCCACCCAAAGATTTCTCGTAAGCACTCGCACAGCCGTTGGCGAGTACAAGCAACCCCAGACATAAGCCTGCTTTGATCAGTCGCTTCCATTGCACCATCGGGCGCCCCCAAATCGTTCGAACCTTTGAGATCCAGAATCTAACCCACAGGTCTCCCCGTGGATCACTGCTTCATCCAGTGTAAGAGGCCGTTCCTCGCGAGACAAGAATCCCTTTACTGGCGTTATCCTCCATGTTTCCATGAGCGCCAGAATGCCTCACTCGACCAAAAAAAACGAAGCGACCCCAAACGACCGCCAGGATTCCAACACGGAAACTCTTCTTCGGTCGGTGCGATCCGTTCTAGAGCTCGAGTCGAGAGCCGTTCACGAAGCCTCCGTTAGAATTGGGGAAAGTCCCCAGTCACGACAAGGCATTCTTGATGCCTTCCGGCTCCTTGAGCAGACGCTGCAAGCCGGTGGAAAAATCGTGGTCAGCGGAATTGGGAAATCAGGAAAGATTGGCGAGAAAATCGCAGCCACTTTGTCGAGCACAGGTAGCCTTGCGATTTTTCTTCATCCGGCTGAAGGACTTCATGGAGACCTCGGAGTGGTCGTCCCGGGCGACTGCGTCCTGGCCATCAGCCACACGGGGAACACCGAAGAACTGATTCGACTCATCCCGTCTCTCAAGGCGAAAAACACTAAAATCATCGCGCTCTGCGGCCACCGGGAGTCGCGACTCGTTCAAAATGCCGATGCTTGGATCGACTCAGGAATCTCGCAGGAAGCCTGCCCCCATAATTTGGCCCCCACTTCGAGTACAACCCTTGCGCTTGCTCTCGGCGACGCACTCGCAGTCACCCTGATGCGTCTACGCGGCTTTGATGCCGAGTCCTTCGCAAAAAACCATCCTGGGGGCTCCCTCGGCGCAAGGCTCACGCTCCGCGTCTCTGACCTCATGCATCGCTTAGGCGAAAATGGATTTACCCCGCTCACCAGCGATGCCGCCATCGAAGATGTTCTCGCTGCGTCAACGCAACAGAAACTCGGTGGAGTCCTGATCACCGACTCCGCTCAGCGACTTCTGGGCATTGTCACTGACGGCGACCTCCGGCGTGCCTTGAGCTACCGCGAGAAGTTTTTCCAACTGAAAGCCCACGAAGTGATGACTCCGAATCCCATCACGATCGAGGCCCACGAACTCGCTTGGACGGCGCTTGAAAAAATGGAGAACCGCCCAAGTCAAATCAGCGTTCTCCCGGTGATGAACGCAGCGGGCTGCGCCATAGGACTCATCCGGCTCCATGATCTCGTCCGGACACTCTAGAAAGCCTCGAAGCTCTTAGACTCAAAAAATCGCCCAAATTCCTGACATTCCAACGACAATCCGGTTGCACGATCGGACGGCCCTCTCTTACGATAGGACCGAAGTTGTATAAACGCAGTCTCACCCGATCCCCGGCAGTCCGTGCTCCTGATTCTATTCAAGCGGTGTGAAGGCCGTTCAGTTGGTGCAATCGCGAAGTTCTACGATTCCCCTCTTCGAACCCCTGACCCCGAGTGAATAGAGCCTTAGAGTTCAAGGAAAATAACCCGGGCAGTATGGAGGCGAACCTTGAAACCAAAGCACATTTTCTCAAACTTAACGGTCGTAGCCGCAGTGGCCTCAACCCTCGTTCTTGCTGCATGCGAAGGCAAAGCAGACAAAGCGAATATCGTAACGAAAGAGGCTCCCAAGCCAGAAATCGTTGCAAAAATTAATGGCAAAGAAATCACCGAAGAAATGCTCATCGGCGATGCCAAAATGGATTTCTTCGAGCTCAAGAAGCGCGAGTACGATCTCCGCAAAGAGCGCTTGAAGAAGCTCATGACCGAAGAACTCATCGGTTCAGAAGCTAAGAAAGCCAACCTTTCAAACGACGAGTTCATCGACAAAAAAGTCGTCAAAGGTGAAATCAAGATCAGCGATGCGGACTTCAACAAGTTCGTCAAAGAACGCCAGATCCCTGAAAAGCAAATCAACCCTCAAATCAAAGAGCGTATTTTGGCTTTCATGAAAGGCCAGAAGCGCCAAGACATGATCGACGCTTATGTAAATGGGCTGACGAAATCGAATCCAGTCGAAGTTTACTTCCAGAAGCCAAAAATGGACGTGAAAGTTGAAGTCGGCGGATCTCCAGCATTCGGCTCCGAAAAAGCTGCCGTTACGATTGTTGAATACTCGGACTTCCAGTGCCCTTACTGTGCTCGTGGCGCGCAGACGGTTCAGGAAATCAAAAAGAAGTATGGCAACAAAGTTCGTGTTGCGTTCAAACACTTCCCATTGCCGATGCACCCCGATGCACGTCCTGCTTCGGAAGCGTCGATGTGCGTGAACGAGCAAGGCTCAGACAAATTCTGGAAATTCCACGACATCCTTTTTGTCGACCAGAAGAAAATGTCGGCTGCTGATCTCGAAGCCCATGCAAAAGCTTCCGGCGCAGATGTCGCGAAGTTCAAAGAGTGTGTCGCTTCGAAAAAGTATGCTGACTTCATCCAGAAGGACATGGACGCTGGCGAAAAAATCGGTGTTCGTTCGACTCCGACCTTCTTCGTGAACGGCCAGATGGTTGCAGGGGCTCTGCCTTTCAACGATTTCGCTGAAATGATTGACGAAGAGTTGGCAGCAGCTAAGTAAGCTCCGATTTCTTCAGTTTTAGTTCTAAACAAAAACGCCACTGGGGCTAAAACCCAGTGGCGTTTTTGCATTTTCAGACTGGAGCGAGAACGGAGACTCGAGCCAATACTGCCTAGCTCTTCCTGAACCGGAAGATCGAAGCCTTCCGATATCCGAAAGGGCTTTAATCCGAGTCACTGAAGTCCGAAGCGATACATTCAGAACCCGCTGCACATCCGACG
>CANMSW010000160.1 GCA_947500275.1 Bacteriovoracaceae bacterium
CCTGCCGATTCAAGGCGTTCTGTATTCGACGGTCGGTTCGGATGGGAAAGCACCTCAAGGAGCCCCGGTTGAGCGCCTGCCTGAAGTTTTCCCCCTTTCTCGCGTGAAGCTTTTGAGCGGCGACGGGGTTGAGCAGTTGAAGCGATTAGTCGGCGAGCGAACGCAGATTGTTTACGGTTTTATACCGGTGAGCCACTTGATGCGTGATTCAGCGATTGGTGTTCGGTTCGCTGGCGGTTTGGAGAGTTTGGAACTCGCGGTAATTACCCCTGAGTATCGAAAGCGATTGCTAGTGCCGAAGTACTTCAAAAAGCTGAACGCTCAATCCAAGCTCCTGCGCCCCGACCCCAAGCGGCTGCCGGATGCTCCAACCACGCTCAAGTTACTCGCCGACAACTATTGTGTTGGGCGATGAGATTGACCCTGTCCCGGTTACTCTACTATTCTTGCGAGCGTGAACTCCACCGTATCGGCTCTGCTTGAAATTCGAGATATCCATCAGTCTTTTCGTTCCGGCTTTCTGATGAAGCGTTCAGAAGTTCTGCACGGGATCTCTTTTGATGTCCCATCGGGATCCGTATTTGGTTTCTTGGGGCCGAATGGAGCAGGAAAGACGACCTTGATTCACTTAGTGACCGGGATTCGGCGCCCCGTCTCGGGGAGCGTGCAGCTTCAGGGAATCAGCACGCAAGATCCGCGAGCTCGTGCGAAAATGGGGTACCTCCCGGAGCGGCCTTATTTTCATGAGCACCTCACTGGCGAGTCGTTTCTTCATTACTTTGGAAGCCTCTCTGGCCTGACCCGACAAGAAGTAGATCAGAAAATTCCGAAGGTTCTTCATGCGGTGGGGCTGGCGCATGCTCGAAAACACGAGTTGAAAAGTTACTCGAAAGGCATGCTCCAACGGATTGGTATCGCCCAAGCGATTCTTCATGATCCGAAGCTTCTGATTTTGGACGAACCGATGAGTGGATTGGACCCGGTCGGACGAAAGGAAATCCGGGAGCTGATTTTGAAGTTAGCGGGCGAAGGTCGGACGATCTTTTTTTCGTCCCATGTGATTCCTGATGTCGAAGCGATTTGCGATCAAGTTGCGATTTTAGAGAAGGGGCGTTTGCGAGGCTGTGGACCGATCTCGGGTTTCTTGGATCGGGAAGGAACGCAGAAAGTAGAAGTGGCGTTAGCGGGGGTGGGTTCACTGGAGTCGCTGAAATTGCCTGCAGGTCGATATCTGGATTGCGTCTCTGGGGCTCGTGCCATTCCCGAAGGACTCAGGCTTTTTGTCGAAGGCCGTGCCAACACAACCGAGCTCTTGGCACGTGCCCTGAGTATCGCAGGTGTTGAGGTCCTCTGGGTGAATCCAGTTCGTCCTTCGCTAGAGGATTTTTTCGGGCAGCAGAAGTCCGAAGCTTCGAATCGTTCGCCCGAAGGGAAGTTTACGAACCCGAATGCGGGTGAGGTTTGATCATGAAGCCTTCTGAAGGAAATGCCTCTGCAGAGTCCGATTATCGCGTTCCTGGGACTTGGTCCGTTTCCCTCGCCGTTGCTCGGGTGGGATTTGCTGAAATTCTGAGGGACCGAATTCTTTTGAATATTGTCGTTTTGACGGTTTTGATGATCCTTGCCTCGGTGATTACAGCCCAGATTACGCCCTCGGTGACGGCCCGAGTTCTGACGGATTTTAGTTGGGGGGCACTTTTGGTCTCCTGTTTTGCGATCGCACTCACTCAGGGGGCGTCGGTTGTGGGCAGGGAAATCGAACGCCGCACGATCCTCGTAGCGCTGGCTCGTCCCATCCACCGCGCGCAGTGGTTGGTGGGTAAGTTCCTTGGGGTGGCTTCCGTAGTGACATTAAACGGGGTGCTTCTGTTCTTGGTGAGTTGCGCGCTTGTGTATGGAATGTTGGGGAGCGATGAGAGTCTGTCCCCCCTTTTCACCCGCTTGGCGGCAGCTTCTTTGCTGCTTGTGCAGTCTTGGGTCATTGTAGCGGTCGCGTTGTTTTTTTCGACGTTCACGACCACCTCGCTATCGGTCGTATTAACGGTGGGCGTCTATCTGATGGGGGCATCTTCGTCCCAAATTCGCTGGCTGGCCGGCCAAAGCGAGGGGCCCGCGCGTTGGGTCCTGGGTGGGGTTGCTGCTGGAATCCCCAACTTCGATGTCTTTCACCTCTCCCGAGAACTGACTTACGGGCTTTCGGTAGAGTGGGTACGCGTTTTTTCAGGAATCGGCTATGGACTGATTTGGTGCGTAATCCCCTTAGTTGCTGGAGGATATCTCCTGCAGAAGAGAGATTTATGATGACCTTGCCCTCGATCCATCTGATGCAGTTTTTTTTAACGTTGAGCCTGGGGCTCGTTGTTGGGAGTTTTCTTAACGTTGTGATCGCGCGGCTCCCTCAGGGTCGATCGATTGTTCGTCCTCCGAGTCATTGTCCGCAGTGCCAGACGCCCATCCGTTGGTATGACAATGTGCCGGTTTTCAGTTGGCTCGTTCTGCTTCGAGGGAAATGCCGGAGCTGCAAAGCGGCGATCTCCGCGCGCTACCCGTTGGTTGAACTCCTCACAGCGCTTTTGTTTTTGGCGTCTTGGAGTCGCTTCGGCTGGAACTGGTCCCTGTGGCTAAGGGACTGGCCGCTGATGGCGGCGCTGGTCGCGGTGACCTTCATTGATCTCGACTTAAGAATTATCCCGGATGAGATCAGTTTGGGTGGATTGGTATGGGGGCTCCTGACTTGTTTTTTGGATCCGCGATTGGGAGTCATCGGCGCGCTGGCTGGGGCTGCGCTCGGATTTGGAGTCTTCTACGGATTCGCTTGGGTTTACTGGTTCCTGACCAAGCGCTCGGGCTTGGGTGGAGGGGATATCAAGCTGTTGGCGATGTTAGGGGCCTTTGTGGGGGTTGGTGGCGTTTTCTCAACGATCTTAATAAGTTCGGTGTTGGGAAGCGTGATTGGGATCCTGACCGCGGTCGTGGAAAAGCGGCGTAGGAAGGGGAGTCTGTCCCCCGGTTTGCCCTCGGGGCTCTCCTCGGCAGACGGGGAGTCTGTCCCCACTTCTGAGCTTCAAGCCTCGGATGACTCCGTTCTAAAAACTGCGATTCCCTATGGTCCTTTCTTGGTGATCGGGGCAATCTCGTACCACTTACTAGGTGATGCACCATGGTTCCCATTCACGATACCGATGTAGCCGAAAAACGATGGACCGACGACGAGTGGCGGCAGTTCGAACTTTGGGAAAAGATCGAACTGCGTCTGCGGCGGCGAAAGCACGTCTGGATCGCCATCACTGCCGCGCTTTTTCTGCTCCTCTCCTCAGTCCCCATTGCCCTTGAAATGTGGCCCAAGTGGGTTGGACTCCATGTCAGTCGGCAAATCGCCCAGGAAGTGAACCGCCTCCGTGGTCGCGCGATTCTCGAAGCGGGGGCTCAGAGGATCGCGTTCTCCACCGACGCTGGATTAAACTATCAAATTGAACGCGCCGAAAATTGCTCCTCGCCCGCCGAGCTTTGGAAGCCGGTCAAGTCGGGGGGCTTCCTTCGGTCGAAGCTTGGCCGTTCGATAGCCGAACGCTTTCGGGTTCTGGATGTAGATTCTGGGCGCGCGTTGGGCGTTCCGTCGCTCGTCCATCAAATCTGCTTTGACGCCATTCATGGGTTTTCAGGTGTGACCCCTCCCGGTCAAGCTCAGGCCCAGGCTTCTAAAGCTCTCGGGGTTGCGGTCGCCAGGCAGATCGATATCGATGAAAAACGCCTCGATCGTGTCTCCGTCGTTCTCTTGACGGGGAACTCCGCCGAGGTTGATTTCGAATAGAAACTTCTGTTCCAGCTCAGATATCTGTTTGAAAAGTTGACGCTCTCTCCACAGCCGGTAGAATCTAAAGCAGTGGC
The DNA here is from genome assembly GCA_947500275.1 of Bacteriovoracaceae bacterium. Lineage (GTDB taxonomy): Bacteria > Bdellovibrionota > UBA1018 > UBA1018 > UBA1018 > CANMSW01. Next base: position 3,889 of record CANMSW010000160.1, read on the forward strand.
AAGTACTTACGACCTCCTCTCGCGCAAGAGGCGTGTAATGAGGACACCTCGAATTCAGGTGGGATGCGGAAGATAACGGAGTTCCATGGCAGGGACCAAGAGCGGACAGGGATTAGGATCTCTGTTCTCGAAACTTTCAGGAATTTTCTCGGGAGGCGGTGGCTCTGCCATCGGTCTGAGCATCGGCTCGTCTTCGATCAAACTGATCGAGCTTCAGCGGAGTGGGAAGTCCTGGAGGCTCGAAAGTTGGGGTGTGGTTCAACTTCCTGATGACGCTTTGGCTCACCGTGAAATCGTGAATTCGATCGCAGTGGTCGATAGTCTAAAGGCTCTGACTTCGAGTCTTAAGCTCAAGAGCAAGAATGTTTGCACGGCCCTCTCCGGTCCATCGATGATGATCAAACGCCTGCAGTTGGAAGTTCCGAATCCCAAAGAGATTCAAGAGCAGGTGTTTTGGGAAGCTGAAAACTACATTCCTTTTGATCATTCGGACCTCGTCATGGATTTTGAAATGCTTTCGCGGTCCAAGGACAGTCTGACTGACGTGATGCTGGTCGCTGCAAAGCGGACCGTCGTCGACAGTTTTATGGGCGTCATTTCGGACAGCGGTCTGCAACCGAAAGTAGTCGATGCTGATTTTTTCGCGCTTCAAAATGTTTACGAAGCGAACTATCCGTCGACGCCCGGGGAATCCGTGGCCTTGATTGATATAGGTGCGACTGGCACCAAAATGGTCGTCCTTTCGGACGGGATTCCAGTTTTTACAAAAGACTCGGCCATGGGTGGAAGAACGCTGACTTCTGAAATTCAGCGCCAGATGGGGCACTCCCTTGAGGATGCGGAATCTCTGAAGCTAGGTGGAGCGGGGGGGATTCCTCAGGAAGTTCTGGATATCCTCCGCGTTGGGAGCGAAAACCTGGCGACTGAGATCAAGGCTGCATTGAATTATTACTCGGCGTCTTCGGTGGGGGCCCCCGTGGGGCCCATCTATCTCAGTGGCGGATGCTCATTGGTACCTGGGCTTCCTCAAGTGATCGAAGAAGTGACCGGGCGTCCGGTTCAGTACCTCAATCCGTTCGGCGCGATCGCTGCCGATCCGGCGCAATTTTCTGAGGACTATTTGCGGTCCATATCAGCCCTAGCCGTGATCCCGGTGGGTTTGGCGCTGAGGGCCGGATCATGATTCGGATCAACCTTGCCCTCAGAAAAGGACCAACTGGAGCGGCTGCCGCAGGGGCGAGTGTTGCCAGTGGAAAAGGGCCATTCGCGGGATTGGAAGCGCTCTTGAGTGGTCTCTCCTCAAAGTCTGGGGGAGCCACGACGCAAGGCGCGGGTAGAGAGTTGGCTCGCGAAGTTCTGATGCGAGTCGTTTTGGTCGTAGGCGTTTACTTCGCCGGTAATGAGATGCTGACTTCCTGGAAAGCGGAAGAGCTGGGTAAAGTTCAAGGTGAGATCGCATCGCTGACTTCAGAAGTGTCGCGGCTTGATGCTGAAATCGCAAAAAGGGCACAAGTTGAGCAGGAGAAAAAGCGAATCGAGGAGTTCGAACTCATTTTGAAGTCGAAGCTCGATACGATTGATCGACTGATGGCTGGCCGCGAAAGTGCGAGCCGCATTCTGCGCGATCTCGCTGGAATGCTCCCGAAGGAAGTCTGGTTGAGTGCTTTTCAAGTCGATTCGAAAGGCCTCGATGTGAAAGGGACTTCTATCGGGATTGACCCCGTTTCTTCGTTTCTTTCGGCC
>CANMSW010000161.1 GCA_947500275.1 Bacteriovoracaceae bacterium
AAAAAGACGGGTATCGTCTTCTTACTCTGGACGCTCGGAGTCTGGATTTCGACGACGACCACCAAGCAGCATTACTGGCTCGACGGACTCTTAGGAATCATCCTCGTGTCGGTAATCTACTTCTTCTTTGAGAAGAAAGTGCGCTGGCAAACCCAAGTTAAATAACCGGAAGGTTATATCAGCAATGCACCGGTGAATCGTCAAGATCCCCCCCCGGGACTCCGTCACTGGGCCGAGTATTCCCGCAGGAGCGCCCGCTTCCGCGCGCCCCGATCCAAAGCCAATCCGACCAAGCGAGTCAGCAGATCGGAATAGCCGATCCCGCTGGCTTCCCACATTTTGGGATACATGCTGATCGACGTGAAGCCCGGCAACGTATTCACTTCGTTTAAATAAAGAGAGCCCGTCCCCTTATCTAAAAACAAATCGACCCGCGCCATCCCCTCACACTCCAGCGCCACGAACACGTCGCGCGCCAGCTTTTGCACCAGCGTTGTTTGCTCGGGCGACAGGGGCGAAGGAATCATCAATTTCGCGCCTTCATCATCGAGGTATTTCGCTTCGTAGGAATAGAACTCGTGAGTCGGCGCCACTTCCCCGGGCACACTCACCAATGGGGGCTCCCCGTAAACCGAGTTCTCCAGAACACTGAGCTCAATTTCGCGTGCCGAAATTCCGCGCTCAATCAAGACTTTCAAATCGTAACGGAAAGCGTCCTTGAGTGCGGCATCAAGATCGCGCGCATCTTTCACTTTGTGCACGCCCACGCTCGACCCACTATTGGACGGCTTTACGAAAACAGGGAATCCCAGCTCGCGCTGCACTTGTCCACGGAGGGCATCGGGATCGCGCTTCCACGAAGGCTCACGCACGCAAATAAAAGGCACAATCGGTAGACCAGAATCCCGCACTACCCGCTTGGCCGAGTCCTTATCCATTCCGACTGACGACGAAAGAACTCCGCACCCCACATAGGGAACTTCCGCGAGTTCAAGCAACCCTTGAAGGGTCCCATCTTCACAGTTCGTCCCGTGAAGCACCGGAAAAAGCACATCGAATCGAATCGCATCCCCTTTGCCATCCACGGGCATCAAGACTGGCCCCTGGGCGGAAGGATGAGGCGGCAAGAAAACCTCTCGCGCATCCGACGGAATGGGAAGCGAAGCGCCTGCTGCCGCAAGGGCCTCAGCCGTAGGCACACGCCAGTGCCCCTGCTTATCGATGCCCACTGCGATGATCTCGAACCGAGTCCGATCGAGCTTCGCGACCACACTAGCGGCCGACCGGAGCGAAACTTCATGCTCCCCGGATCGCCCACCGTAAAGGACGACGACTCGTTTTTTTCCAGCTGCAGTCGAAACATTTGACGTGTGAGATCCCATACTTAAAAAGTAGCGCGACCCTTGGGTGCCAATCGAGAAAAAAAGCCCCACGCTCATCAGTCTTTTTCAGGACCTTGATCTTCCGATCAACCCTCGGTAGGTTCCTCTCCATTAGAGCAATCAACCCGGGGCGCATGCGGCGACCGGTTCGGGCTTGTTCAGCCGAGCGGCGACCGTTTCCCCCCAATCATCGACTCCTTTTTCGTTTACGAATGTTCGTGAACGACCGGGGGGTCTCGACAAGGGGTTTATCCACCATGTCCATGACGTCGCACTCTCTCTCTTCAGGAATCTGGAATACTGCGGATCTTTATCAGAACGCAGTGGCGCAGCTGATGGAAGCTGCAAACACCATGAAGCTCGATCCAAATATCGCCGAGCGCCTCAAAGTGCCGAAACGCGCACTCGTGGTCTCGGTACCGATCCGCCTCGATGACGGCACGATTAAAGTTTTCGAGGGCTTCCGAGTTCAACACAACATGACCCTTGGGCCCGGCAAAGGCGGTATTCGCTTCCACCCAGAAGTCTCGCTTTCCGAGACCGCGGGTCTAGCGATGCTCATGACGTTCAAGTGCTCGCTGGTGGGTCTCCCGCTCGGTGGCGCTAAAGGCGGCATTCGCGTCGACCCGACCCAGCTCTCACGCGCTGAAGCGCAAGCACTGACCCGTCGCTACACGACTGAGATCAATATGATCATCGGTCCTGACAAAGATATCCCAGCTCCAGACGTCGGCACCGACGGGCGCCACATGGCCTGGATGATGGACACGTTCTCGCAAGAGCGCGGCTTTGCGGTTCCAGGTGTGGTGACCGGCAAGCCGATCGAAGTCGGCGGCTCGCTCGGTCGCGCGGAAAGCACGGGCTTGGGCGTCGTGTTCACCATCGAGCACGCAGTGAAGTACTTGAACAAGACCGGCAAGCAAAAGCTCACGATCGACAACAGCATGATTGTCAGCGTGCAAGGCTTCGGGAAAGTCGGCTCTATCGCAGCGCTCGAAATGTGGAAACGCGGTGCACGCGTGGTCGCAGTCGCAGACTACTTAGGTGGCGTCTATAACAAGGCCGGCTTGAACATCCCTGAGCTCATGAAGTGGTTCGAAGCGAAACGCACACTCGTGGGTTTCCCGGGCGGAGACGCGATGTCGAACGAAGAGATGCTCGCATTGCCAGTAGACGTCATGATTCCTGCCGCTATCGACGGCGTGATCACGGATGCGAACGTGGGCAAAGTGAATGCGAAGATCATTGCCGAGGGCGCAAACGGCCCCATCACGAACACCGCATTGAACCAGCTTGAAGAGCGCGGCACTTTCATCATCCCTGACGTTCTCTGTAACGCAGGGGGCGTGATCGTGTCCTACTTTGAGTGGGTTCAAGGCTTACAGAATTTCTTCTGGAGCGAAAAAGAAGTGAACGAAAAGCTTGCCGAAGTTCTCGACAACGCTTTCGCGAAAGTCGTCGCGCAGAAAGAAAAATACAACTGCGGAATGAAGACTGCGGCGTTGATCCAAGGCGTGGATCGCTTGAACAAAGCGATGCTCCTCCGCGGATTGTTCCCGTAAGCCCCTCCGACTGAGTGATATCAAGATAAAGCCCCAGCTCACCGAAAGGTCAGCTGGGGCTTTTTTATTTCCGATCTCTACGAAAACGCGCCTAGAGGGTTTCGTCGATCCAAACGCCGCCGGCTTCGGCAGTACAAAGGATCTGCCCCACAGTACCCCCGGCCGTACTGTAATAGACGTGATGTACTTCAGTAGGGGTGCCTGCGAAATACTGGCAGTAGCCCACACGGCTCAGGCTATTCTGAGTGTCTGCACAGCTCTCGGTCGAAAACGTCAGCGGCGACTCACACAAAGCCTCGACCGTAATTTGAGTGTACTGTGATCCGACATAGTCTAGGCAAAGATCATAGTCATCGTTTGATCCGCGGCAGACGAGCGATGAACCACTCGAACTACTCGAATCCGAATCCGATCCCCCCAGGCATCCGCTCGAAACCAAGACTAATGCGATCACTCCAGAAAAACTGAACCACCTTTTGAATGAATCCATCACTTGAACGTTCCCCCTGTTCATGTTCTCCCTCGATAGAACTTGAATATGCCTTGAGTGTCAAAGCCGGAACGCAAGGTCCGCCCCCTAGTGATGACTCCCGAGGCAGACCGAGCCAGCTCCCGGCTCAGTCGTTCATCCACGTCTTCACGTCGGCCACGAATTGCTCCAAGATTCCGGGAGACAAAGGTCCGCTCGTCTTTACCTCTGAAAAAGCTCCGAGATGAGGCGCGAAGGAATGCCCAAGTCCTTTAAGTACTTTCACCTCCTTGAGGTTTGAAAAGCAGCGAACATCCCGAACTGTTTCGTTCGCTCTGAGTTGAGCGTCCTTTTCTCCCTGATAAATGAAGACGGGTGATTCCACCTGCGTGGCTATTTCATTGAAGGCAGGAAGCGCTTTTAAGCCCTGATACCACCCCGAAAACTGAGGAAGTGATAGCATTCCTTGAACTTGACTCAGCAACGCTCCGTAGATTGCCGGAAGATCCTGCTCGACCGAAAGACCCGTGACTTCCGCATGCCCCAAGGCCTTCGCCTGAGCTCGCCAATGGGCCACCTCAGGTGGAGCAAAGAGGCAAACCCCCGGAAGGAGACCACCCTGCAAGCGATCAAGCTCCGCAGCAGGTACAAAGCCCGAGGCATCGGCTCGCGCACTTAAAGTTTGAATGGGCCAATCCTTAAATTGATATTGAATGGAGTCGTCGATGGAGCGAGTCGGCAGGCCAAACAGAAAGAGCCCTTCACAATTCTGAATCTTCTTCTGTCCAACTGCCTGAACTGCCAGAAGAGCACCCTCACTCAAGGCGACGATGATTTTCCGCGCGCGAGGAAAAGCACGGGAAAGTTGAGCCCAGGCATCCTCTAAATCCTGCAGGAGAAAATCAGGCGTCTGCTGATGTAAGCGGTCCGGGTGATCCACTCCGCGTTTCGAGTAACGGTAAGTCGTGACTCCCGCCTGCACGAGCGACTCGGAAAACTGCAGGCTCAACTTCGGGGCTGGCCCATCAGGTAGCCCAAAGCCCACGAGCGGACTACTCACGTCGCCATCGAAGTCGACATTTCCACTCCCCTGCAACACAAGTGCGACAACCCGATCCGCCTGAGGCACTGAACTCCGAGTCAGGGCGCCCCTAAACTCCAGTCCATCCCGAGTCATCAGATTCCAAAAACCACTTTCATTATCCGTTAAATTCATAGGCGTCCGTTAAACTGCCCGACCGGTTTCGTCAAAATTCCAGACAGATTCGCCTCCTATGAGATCCAAAATCTCATATTCAAGAATTTCATGAATATTCCGAATGGAATACTTATGAAAAACCGGCTCGCTACGCTCCAAAGACATCCACGGAGTACCCTTTCTCCAGTGCGTGAGTCGCCCACCGAAAACGTCTACGTCCTGGAAGGACCGAAAGAGTTCGAGCGACTCGAGCGACAAGCTCAAACCGATGAGTACCATTTTCACGAAGAATTCTTAGCACTTACAAGGGCCATTCAGGTTCAATTCTCCAACCACGGCGCCACTCGCCCCCTCAGAATACTCGACGCCGGAACGGGGTCCGGGTTCGCGGCGCGGGCCTTGGGACATCAATTCAAAGATTCTGAAGTCCTTGGCTGGGATCAATCCGAAGACCGCGTGAGCAAGACCCAATCGCAAACGCCGGCTGAGCTTAAGAACCGCGTTCTCTTTCAAACCAGGAATCTCCTCGAAGCCTCCGCACCCCTTGAGGAGCAAAAGTTCGATGTGATCTTCTCTCGCTTCGTTTTTCAGCACATGCCGCGTGCGAAGCAAGAGAAGCTCCTGGGGAACCTTCGTTGTCACCTGAAAGACCAAGGCCTCATCTGCCTCGTCGACATAGACGGAATTTTGGGCAATTTACACCCCCTCCCCGCTCAGCTTTCGCGTACCCTCGCAATTCTTCAAAACCGCCTTCCCATGGACTTTCATGCTGGTCGCGGACTTCACACGCACCTCTTGTCCCTGAATCCAAGCCAGATGCGGACCCTCGTCTATCCGATGATTTTTCACGGCGAATCACTCCGGGCCGAATCTGAACGGGCCAGGTGCAGACTTGAATCCAGCTTAAGCCATCTTGAGGAGGCGCTAGGTTCCAACTCCAAAGCCCGGGACTTCATCTACGACTATATCAATGCTCTCCAGAGCCCCCATGCTTTTCTCTAT
>CANMSW010000162.1 GCA_947500275.1 Bacteriovoracaceae bacterium
GGGCTCTACCATGTTCTTCATGGTGTCCTTTCTCCGCTCGATGGCGTTGGACCCGATGACCTAAAGATCCGGGAGCTTCTGATTCGACTTCAAAAACACCCCGTGAAAGAAGTGATCCTTGCGATGAACCCGACGGTCGAGGGTGAAGCGACAGGTCTCTATATCAGCAGACTGATTAAGCCTGCTGGTATTCGTGTTACGCAGTTAGCCCACGGAATCCCAGTCGGCGGGCAACTAGAGTACACGGATAGGCAGACCCTGGGGCGAGCCATTCAGAACCGCGTAGAGGTAGGCTGATCATGAGCTTCATCAACTACGCAAAAAAAGAGATTCACTGCAAAATCGTTTACGTGGGTGCGGGACTCGGTGGGAAAACCACCAACGTCCAGTACATCTACGAGCAGACTCAACCGGAACAGAAGGGCAAACTCGTTACTCTGAGCACGGAGAACGAACGCACTCTTTTCTTTGATTTCCTCCCGCTCTCGGTCGGTGATGTTCGCGGGTTCAAAACGCGATTTCATCTGTACACGATTCCGGGACAAACCTTTTACGAGATTTCCAGACAATTCATCCTCAAGGGGGTCGACGGCATCGTGTTTGTCGTCGACAGCCAGGCCGAGCGCATGGAAGCGAACATCGAGGCCTACGAGGGTTTAAAGAAGAGTCTGGAACAGCAGGGGTACGACGCTTCGAAAATCCCGTTTGTTATTCAATATAACAAACGAGACGCCCAAGGCGCCGTTAGTGTGCAGGAACTAGAATCCACCTTCAATGCGATGCGGAGACCGTATTTTGAGGCGGTCGCCAACCGAGGGACAGGCGTCATGGAAACGCTTCAGTCCATCAGTCAGTGGATTATACGTGACCTCAAAAGGGGGGAAACCAATCAATGACTAAGGATAAGCTTAAGAAGTTCAAGCGTATCTTCGAGAAACAGCGAGACGAAATCGCCGTCAAAGGCGGCGGGATCATCCGAGATGATTTTCTTGTCAGCCCAGACGATCGTTTTGACGAGATCGATCAGGCTGCTACCGATATCGACAAAGAGATGCGCATGCGTCTCTGTAACCGCGAGACCCTCTACTTAAAGAAGGTCGACGAAGCCCTTCGACGCATCGAAGAAGGAATTTTTGGTGAGTGCGATGAGTGTGGTGAGGACATTGAGTTCCGCCGCCTTGAAGCACGTCCAACCGCAACCCTCTGTGTTTCGTGCAAAGAGGAGCAAGAGCGGAAAGAGGGCCTCACGGCTGCAGGACGCCAGCACAAGTCCCTCGGTCAGGCCTTCTCTCGGAGAACGGCGTAAGGCACGCTCTACAGACATTCATTAAAATAGCCGCCCCATCCCTCGGATGGGCGGCTATTTTTTTGCCCTGTCTGGGGCGAGTTGGTCCCTGAACGACACCAGTTGGAAAAAATGCACCCCTTCCCTGTCTCTCTAGCCGCAGAAAAAACCCGATAATAGGGACAAAACGACTCCAGTAGGCCCCTCCGAACCCCCAAAACACCCTTTTTCGGACCCCAATGCGTTGGCACATCTCTCGCTTTAGTATCCAACCAGAAGGTGCGGGAGAAAGTGGCATCCAAAAAGGAGCCCTCCCCCCGCAAACCTCTGAGGATATCTGCCTCGATATCTTTAGAGACCGCGAAGGAAAGGAGGAGGTTGTCGTCATGAAAACAAATCTATCTAAGTCGGAGTCCATGGCCGTTCAATCCACTCTCGAGTCGCGGGGGCCCTTCGTCGTACCCAGTGCGGGATGGCGCAATGCCATCCGCCACCTCGCAAACCTCTCCCTCCTTCAGTCGAAGGCCTGGGAATGGAGCGCGGGATGGAAGTGGAACTGGAAGACCACCTGGCAGCGAAGCTGGCTCAAAAGCTGGCGCGGCTGATCCCAGCTGACTTTCCCAATTAAGTAAAAAATGAAGTGAAGGATCGTTCTTGAGATTGAGTTGAAGGTTTCGGAGTCCGGTGGCTGCGGCCAACGGAATCGCTGATATCAACGAATCGCCAGGACGAAACGATGCGGTAGCCACGGAAGCCGACGCCTTCAGGATGAAGGCGAGACCAGCACCAGGCCCGCGCCGGACTGATCGAGTAATCGATGGGAAGATTTCTGTACCATCCCGTTTTGCTGCAGGGACGCGGCCGGTGATAAGGCAAACCCGCTCAGGATGAGTAGGCACGCCGAACCACCGCGGCATCAAGATGATCCACCGGGAGACGTTCGAGTCATCGAACGCCGACAGAAGTAGTCCAGTCGTATCGAGCGGCACGCCGGATTGTTTCGCCCACGCGGATTCGCGTTTATTAGCGTAAATCCAGGTGGCCTACGCAGACCGGACTCCGATTGCAACTCGATCCCGGCACACTCTGACACTCACCTCACAAAAAACTTTCGCCGAAAACGGACTTTCGGAATTCAGCCACGGATGGCTGCGCTCAGGAGCTTATTATGTCGACCATGAATACGATGAACCCTTCGAAAATGATCAACACGCTGGCAATGAACTCTGAGAAGATTGCGCACTTCAAAAAGATCTTCGAAGAACAGAGGAGCAATCTTCTCTATACTGCCATGGGACTCACGAACGCCTCTTTTGCGATCCAAACCGATGATCTGAAGGACGAAATTGATCTTTCGTCGACTGAACTCGAACAGTCGATGCGGATGCGCCTCAGGAATCGCGAGGCCCTTTATCTTCGGAAAATTGACGATGCTCTTGATCGCATTCGGAGTGGAAAATTTGGCGAGTGCGAAGACTGTGGCGATTCAATCGAAGCTCGGCGGCTGGAAGCGCGTCCGACGACGACGAATTGCGTTCCCTGCAAAGAAGAGCGGGAACGTCTTGAAGACTCACACATCGACGGGCGTCGATCAAAGAGCCTAGGGACGAAAATGAAGTTTGCCTGAGGTCCGGAGCAGAAACCGAGAGCAGGGATTGCTCTTTAAAAAGACGGACCCAGGGAAGGATCCCACCGCAACCACGGACGGGGTGAGAACGGCGAATCCAAGGATGTCGATTCAGCCGAATGTTCTAGGGGGAAAAGCTGCAGCCTCAGAGAGTTTGAGCTCTCTGAGGCTGCGCTCGTTTTTAAAAAAAAGGAGCCCTCTCTCGAGGGCTCCTTCTGCAGGCCAATCCCTGGCCTCAAGTCAATTCCCCTAAGAGGAACTAGCCTCGGTCACTCCATCGAGCGCAACGCCTTGAGGACGTTTAAGCGACCACCAGTCACCGTCTTTTCAGACAATGCTGGGAGCTTGTCGACCGAGTTCAAAAGCAAGCTCTTCACTTGCTTGTAGCTCATCGTCGGGTTTTTGGACCATATCAAAGCTGCAGCACCTGCTACGTGAGGGCACGCCATCGAGGTACCCGACAGTTGCTTGTAGGCGTTGCCAGGAGTCGTGCTGTAAACAGCGTTCCCGGGAGCCGCTAAGTGGGTGGTGCGCTTACCGTAGTTCGAGAAGTAGGCCAATTTATCGTCCTTGTCCGTCGCAGCGACAGCAATCAAGTTGTCGTTGTCGAAGGCAGCAGGATAACTTGGATTCGGCTTATCATTGTCGGAGCTGTCGTTACCGGCAGCTGCAATGAACAGAACGTCTTTCGCTTTTGCACGCTCGATCGCGTCAAAGAGGGCTTTGTTGCCATCGTCGCCTTTGCCGCCCCAGCTGTTGCTGAGAACCTTCGCGCCGTGCTCGATTGCGTAATCGATCCCGCGAATTGCATCAGCAGTCGTTCCGCTTCCTTCCCCAGAGAGGAACTTCACGCCCATGATCGAAACGCGTTGATTGACGCCCGATACCCCTTTGCCGTTGCCGCCGGTCGCGCCGACCGTTCCCGAGCAGTGGGTTCCGTGCATGTTGTCATCAAACGGGAGACCATCGTTGTGAACGAAGTCAAAACCTACAACATCGTTCTGAGGGCCTGGAGTAGGATTCCGCCAGACGTTGAAAGCAAGGTCTTCGTGGTTGTAGTCGATACCGGTATCGATCACAGCAACGATAAAATCTTTTGAGCCTTTGTGTTGTTCCCAAGCCTCAGTTGCACCGATCTTGCTGATTCCATAAGCTTTCGCCAATTCAGGATCTGCAACCGGTGGGTTCACTTCACCTGGAGCGGGTTGGAGTTCTGGGCGAGTAGGAGCAGGCTCTCCTGGTTCTCCTGGTTCGCCTGGTTGTCCTGGCCATCCACCGCCACCGCCATCATCTTCACAGCCGGGAGGAAATGGAATTCCTGGAATCAAACAAGGCATCTTGGCATCTGGATCGCAGCCAGGAATATCGAAGCCAGGAATACAAGGAATGCCGCCGTCTTGTGGCTGGGCAATATCCAATGCCTTCACGGGTTGGGCGCGAAGGATGTAGTTGGGTTGAACGTATTCAACCCGTGGGTCATTCTTCAAAAGCGCCATCGCTGTATTCAGCGATACGCCTTGAGCGATCGTAAGCTGTTCAAAGCCACGCATCATCCCTTGAAAGCGGCGAACTTTTTGAATTCCAGAAGTCTCATAAAGAGCATTCATGGAGATCCGCGTACGGACGGATCCGTCACGGTATTTCACGATCAATTCGTTTGGCCGAAAATCAGCCGCGGTCGCCATCGTAGCTGCTACAAGAGCGGCTAAAGTGGATACTCCGGTAAAGCGTGCGAGTCTGTTAAGCATATGATCCCCCCGGATGTTTCGCATTCAGTTGCGAAGAACATTTTTCAGCGCTGACGCTTCCGGAGGCTTCTGAATCCTTTCATCGGACTCTCGGGATGTCTGGGTTGTCCAACTTCGCAGTATTCCGGAACACTCCCTGTTCCGACACGCTGCGAAGCGGGCAACCCACGCTGATCCCCCGGAGTCTAATGGCCGTTCAGGCTTTTGCAAATTTGACTCAGGAAAATATTTTTTCCGGCCCTAGTTGTAATTATGGAAATCTGGTCTAGATTTTCTCGCCAGCCGATCTCGGAATCGATCCCTCCGTCAAAACCATCACAAATATATCTTAATATTACTTCAATATAGCTATTTTAGGCTGATTTCAGAACCCTAGGTCTTTAACTTATCAATTGATATCACCCGTCAGACTGCACTTCGTCTACTCTTCTGCCAGGGCGCGAGAGACCCCGGAGTGGCATCAATTTATTTTTAAAACCCAAGCATTTCACTCGGATTTAAATGCGCTATGGGGACCCCATGCTGCGGCACGACCACAAGGCGAGGGCGTCCAAACCTAAAAAAAAGCCCCCCGGACATCCGTGTCCGAGGGGCTTTCCGTTGGCCGGAGTCGGAAGGTTTTCCGTCTCCGAAGCCTTGATTATTGGCTAATTAGAACTCGCGATCTTGCTGGCGACGAATATAAGTCGGAATATCGTATTCATCGTCGGCCAGGTTGGTGATCCCCAACTGTTGAGCGATCGTCTTAGCGCGGGCCACTTCTGACGCTTCATGAACAACTGGAGCTGCCATCGCACGCGGAGCGCCAGGCGAAGCCTGGGCCGCTACGTGAGCCACACTGCGTGCCAGATTAACCATAGGATCGGTAACTTCAGCAGCGGTCTCACGAGGGAGATCGGCCTGGGTCGCCATTCCATTTTGTCCGTTTACGTATGCTGCAGCCGCCGCGAGCA
>CANMSW010000163.1 GCA_947500275.1 Bacteriovoracaceae bacterium
ATCCTCGTTGCGCTCGCTTACGCAGCTTATCGAAGATTTGTGATCCGGCCCGAAGGACTCGGAAGCTCGCGCGACGCAAACATTGTTCTCCTTTTTACTGCCTCGCTGATGGTCTCCATCTTAGTCATGGATGCTTTCCATATTTTAGGGCTCCATGCCAAGTATCCGGAAGCGCTGTGGGCGGCCCAACCTCTTGCTCGACTCTTTGGATTCATGAACCTTGAAGTCGAAACCTACAGTGCCCTAGGCATCGTCTTTAAGTGGGTTCACATGCTTCTGGTACTAGGGTTCTCGGTCTATATCCCGGGGTCTAAACACCTGCACATTGTCGCCGCAGGTCCCAACACGTTCCTTCGAACGCTTTCTCGGGAAAAGGGCATGAAGCCCATCAATTTCGAGGACGAGACGGTTCAACAATATGGCGCAGCGAAAGTGACCGACTTGAGCTGGAAAGATGCACTCGACACTTATGCCTGTACAGAGTGCGGTCGATGCCAAGACGTTTGTCCCGCCCACAACACCGGCAAGCCGCTTTCGCCGAAAAACCTCATCGTTCATCTCAAAGAGAACATGTATCGCAATAAGGCCGCACTCCTTGCCGGAAAAGTCGACGAAGTGACACCTCTGGTCGACGAAAATATCACCCACGACGTTCTCTGGGCCTGCACGAGCTGCCGCGCATGCGAAGTGGCCTGCCCGGTCTTCATCGAGCACACGGACAAGATTTACGAGGCCCGCAGAAATCTCGTCATGATGGAAAGCTCGTTTCCAACGGAAGTTCAGACCGTGTTCCGAAATATGGAAACCAACGCCAGCCCCTGGGCTTTTGCCGCCTCTGACCGCGCCAACTGGGCAGAAGGCCTTTCGATTCCCACCATCACTGAAAATCCGAACGCTTCAGTGTTGCTTTGGGTCGGCTGCGCTGGGTCCTACGACGATCGGAATAAAAAGGTAGTCCGCGCCTTCGCAAGCTTGCTGAAGAAAGCCGGGATCTCGTTTGCAATCTTGGGCACTGAAGAGCAGTGCACGGGGGACGCAGCCCGCCGCATCGGTAACGAATACCTTTTCCAAACCTTGGCGAAGGCAAACATTGAAACCATGAATCGCCACCAAGTGAAGCGCGTGGTCACGGCCTGCCCTCATTGTTTCAATACGATCAAAAATGAGTACAAAGACTTCGGTGGAAACTATGAAGTCTTCCATCACTCGCAGTTCATCGCTCAATTGATCAAAGAGGGTAAAATCAAGCCGACCAAAGGTACCGATCAAACGATCACATTCCACGACAGTTGCTACATGGGGCGCTGGAATAACGTTTATGAACAGCCGCGCGCAGTTCTTCAGGCCCTTCCAGCCGTGCGTATGGTGGAAATGAAGTCGAATCACGACCAAAGCATGTGCTGCGGTGCCGGCGGTGGCCGTATGTGGATGGAAGAGAAAATCGGTAAACACGTCAACATTGCGAGGACGGAGCAAGCGTTGGCTACGAAGGCCGACATCATTGCAGCGTCTTGCCCGTTCTGCATGACCATGATGACCGACGGAGTGAAGAACAAAGAGATGCAGGACAAAGTCCGCGTGATGGACATTGCTGAGCTCATTGACTCAGCAACGACCTAACCTCCCTCAAAATCGGAGAGTTTCGAAGAGGCGCCCCCCAATCCGGGGGCGCCTCTTTTTTTTGCGGCGCTCCATGCTGCCCTAGCAAAATTCACAAAAATTTCGCACGCCGCCTTGAAACCGGGACCCTGCTCTGGCAGATCCCTCGACAAAACATTCACCGGCTGGGGGGCCGTTGGACGGTTGAAGACCGACGCACGTGTCCCCCATTCATTGGGAGATCCATCACGATGGCATTTCGTCGTCTCGTTTTTCTTGGGCTTTCCGTGGCGTCCTTCTTGATCGCCTCCTTTTCAGCCAAGGCGTCCGACCCAGAGCTTGATTTCGAAAGCGCGATAGAGAACCTAGCCGTCCGAGACACGCTGGTCGACGTCCACTGCCCGAAGTGTGAGGACTTCGAGTCTCGCCGACTTGAAGTCCTCAAGTCTGAGACGGGCGCACTGACTGCACTTCGTTTCTTCAAAATGAAGAGTGGCGCGGTTACGGACACCCTGGGCCCCGACCAACTCAAAGAGGGATTAGTGCCCATGTACGAACAGAGCGGCTTCACCGTTCTGCAACTCGACGCCCGCCTAGTGAATCCCGAAAAGGGCGGAAAAGCGGTCCTTGTTTGGTACGGAAACGTCCTCACCCGAGGTGGGAAAGACAGCCTTGAAATGCTTGTGGATCAGGACTCTACGGGCGATTGGGGACTTTCCGTCAACGGTCGACGGGTCACCGAACTCCTGGTTACTCCTTCGACTTTCGGTATCGCCGAAGTCGTTTCTCGTTAAAAGGCACGCACTTTACAGGCGGAATGGGACAAGGCAAAAACGAGGAACTATGAAAACCTCGGAAGCCCAAGTCCCATCCCGCTCTCGCCGTATTCCAGCCTCTGGAATCAATCTTTTTCAGCTCATTTATATCCTCATTCGCGAGTACGAGGCGCAGTCTGGCCAAAAGGCCTTGAATCTTTCGCTAGGTAATCCGGACTTGATCCCGGTCGACGAAGTTTTGAATCTGCGGGCATTTTATCAGAAACAGCACCGCTATGAGCTTCACACTTACGCCGAGGACAACAACATCGACCAGTTCTGTGAGCGCATGGTTCGGGTCTTTACGGGCGTCGACTACACTCGATATAGCCACCTGAAGGCCGTACCCATTCCTGGAATCAAAACGGCTTCCTCACTCCTTCCGCTCGCTTGCGGCATGCACCTCAAGGACCGAAAAACCTTCCACGTCGTAAGCAACCTGCCGGCCTACGACGTCATCGGAACCTGGAGCACTTCCTATCTTGCGACCAATCGCATCGTGTGGCCGCTTTCCCCCGAGGATGGCATGGCGCTCAACCTCGATCGCCTCAAGGCGTCTCTGACGGCAGCCAACGTTCAGAACCCGGACCTCATTTTCGTCATCAGACCTGGTAATCCAGCGTCTCGGGGTGCCTCGGAAAAAGAATGGCGTGAGCTGATTGAGTTCTGCATCAGCCGGAAAATCCGATTAGTGAACGACGGCGCCTATACCACTTTATCAGTGCCCGGAGGACATGTTCCCCTCTCGCAAGTGGCTAAAGATTTCCCGGATCTGGAGTGGGCCGAACTACTTTCGGTATCGAAATCGTTCAGCGATCCAGGCGCACGCCTCGGAGTCATGGTCGGTTCAAAGGAATTTATCGAGGATTTCATCCTGATCAAAGGGAACACCGAAAGCGGTCCCGTCCCGTCTCTCATGGCGGCGTACGCCGACCTGTTCAGCAATCAAGAGCTGACTCAAAAAATCATGGATGACCTCCTTGATATCTATCAAAAGCGCCTTGCATTTCTAGTTCCGGCCCTGAAAGACGTCGGCCTTCGCCCAGCGTGCGAGACAACGGCAGGATTCTTCACCCTTTGGCGCACTCCAGACTTCGCGTATGGAATTGATTTACGTGAAGAATCAAAGAAGAGGGGTATCCCGCGCGCTGAACTTTATAACCGCATGGTCATTGAGCGCGCAGGGATCGTGGGCGTTCACTTCACCGGGCCACTAGGGCCTAACGGGGAAGGCGACGCCTACATCCGTTACGCAGTCTGCACCGATGTTTTGTCACCGGATTTCCAAGCTCGCTTCCTTAAGGCACTCAAAGAAATTCAGCCCAAGTACGCATAAGCTCTGAATCCGAAAGGTTATACTATGGCTCAGAATCAGGTACCCGGGTCCCCGCTCGAGGTCGTCGCCATTCCCATGGATTTGGCGTGGCAAGATCCAGCCGAAAATGTCGCAAGGATGCGTGCTGCCCTTGCCGCTCTTCCCTCTTCCTCGATGCCAAGGCTTTGTGTTTTTCCGGAGTTAACACTTACCGGGTTTACAACCGTAAACCCTGCCGCTTTCGCCTTGAAAGAGAGCGAACCTGTTTTACAGACGGTTCGGGATCTGGCCCGTGAGTTTAATACTTCCCTCGTGTTTGGGTATCCTGAGCTCCTACCCACTGGGCAAGTCAAGAATGCGCTCTCCTATGTGGGCCGGGATGGAGCGGAGTGGGCACGATATCACAAGATGCACCTCTTTACGCAGGGTGCGAGCCCCGAGACTGCTACCTATACAGCCGGAGATCATCCTGTAATCGTGGAGGATGAGGGCTGGAAGATTGGGCTCTCGATTTGTTTCGATCTCCGCTTTCCCGAGCTCTTCCGTAAGTACGCGCAGGAAGGTTGCCACCTCATTCTGCTTTCCGCCTGCTGGGTGGGCGGTCCGACCAAGAGCACGCAATTCAGAGCACTGTCCGCAGGCCAAGCCGTTATTTCACAAAGTTTCGTGGTCGCTTTGAATCGCACCGGAAAGGATCCCTTCTGCCAGTTTGAGGGAGAAGCTCTGATCCATGGTCCACGGGGCGAGGCACTCGAATCGAAAGTGGGGGAGAGAGCTATTGCCACCCTTGATCCTGCCCTTTTGAAGGGCGCACGAAATTTGGACGTCCTTTCCTCGTTGCGGGATCGTTATTAAAGGGGTTCACCAGCGTGGCGATGAACATGGAATTTTTTCCTCACCTGAACAATCTTTAGACACTTAAGCCCTCTTCACCGGCCTCGAATGGCCCCTATATTAGCTTTGAGATGGGGGAAGGGCGTCCAACGCTTGGCACACTCCTTGGACATGTCCGGACCGGCGTCATCCAAGATGGAACGCCGTTTGAGGAGCGTTCCTGTGCAAAAGAAATTAGATACAGGCAAAGCCAGCGTTCTCGTCCTTACCTCGGCCACGAAGAGCTTCACAGCTGGGCTTCTACTCTTGGCTTCCGTTTCGCGTTGTAGCCCCGTAGCCGAGAGCATCTTAAAAACTTCGAGATTCGCATCTGAAAGACCTTCGAACACACACCTGTCCAATCCGGGACAACAGGCGAACGATCAATCGGCGGATGCCACCCTCGAAGCCCCGGACAAGACCCTTACATTTGAGTATATCAGCTTAGTCGTCGATGCAGCCGCATCCACGATTCGCGAGCTGATTGAAGAAATACCGACCGACGAGGATACGTCGTCGAGCGGGCCGACTCATTGTTTGAACAGTCTGTCGAGTTCGCGGCGAACCTACGAACTTACCCTGAATGACGATCTACTCGACCAATTCCGCGAGAATGGGCATGTTTCCTTCGAAATCCCGCTTCCCGGCGTAGGGAAGGCGATCCAAAAAATCACCGCGAGGTTTCATGTCATTCAATCCGAGTTCGAGCTGATCGAGGCTGACGCCTCGTTTAATACGGCGCTAGCTCTCCAGGCAGGAGACGCAAACGCTCAAGCTGAACTGCGGCTCCTGAAAAGTGGCGCTTCAGACTTTGATTCCGCCTCAACGCTCAGTCGGCTCGTTAAAGTCGAACTGGCGATCGAAGCGACTCCGCTTGGGCCCTTGGCGCCCGTCACGATGAGCGACTCCGCCAAGTAGCTCCCAAGCTTAGATGGAACTGAAGTCAGTCTTTCTTTTCGACGAAATTCGCCGGAAGGAAATCTTTATGTTGCGAGATA
>CANMSW010000164.1 GCA_947500275.1 Bacteriovoracaceae bacterium
AGAGCTTCCTTAAGTCCCTTTCCTTCAACAGCTCGAACGCGAAGGCGCACGAAGGTTTAGCATTATGCCTCCTCGAGACCGGACAGCGGCGATTAGCGCATGATCACCTGGCACGGTCCCTCGCAGCGAACATCTCAAACCCCCGAGTTCTTCAATTGCTAGTTCGGATCGCACTTGAATTGCATACTTATTCGGTCGCAACGCGCATTCTAGCCGAATATATCGATGCACAGCCCGTGAACGCCGGCCTCATCTATACGTTAGCAAGTCTTCAGCACCTACAGGGTCAGCAAAACGAAGCGATTGAAACCTGTGCACGCGCGCTCGGGCTTCAACCTGGGCATGTAGGCGCCACTGAACTTATTCGAAAAATCGATCGTCTCCGAAAAGACTTCGGGGGCAACGACGGTATTCAAATCAGCGTCATGGAGGACGCTACAAATGACCACGGACGGAACACTTCTCCAGGGTGAAATCACGGATTTCTCAAAATCAAAACTGGGCGACCAGGACTTAGTCGAGCATCTGCTCACTGGGTTTATGCGTGCGCTTGTCGAGGAGCAACTGGTTGATAACCGCAGGGAGGCACGCCCCACTCCCGCGCTCGATACCATTGAGCCCCTCGGAAACCCCTTGCCCTCCACGCAAACAACGCAGACGATAAAACCGGTGAGTGCCACTCCGGCCAGCGCTAAGAGAAACTTTAAATGCATTCAAGGCGGCAGAGAGGGGAACGCATGAGTATCGTTCAACTGAGCCCGTCACAGGACGGAACGCGCGAAGAGCCCACTGCCTCTCCGCGTGTTCGAATCCTTGTGATTCAGTTATCTCGCCTCGGCGACACCCTTCAGAGCCTGATGGCATTGAGGGCGGCAAAACAACTCTACCCACAGCTCGAGATTCATTTCGTAGCCCGCGAGAAATTTGCAGATGCGGCACGAAACACTGAATGGATTGATCAAGTCCATGTTCTTCCAACGGGTGCATTGGTTGAACCCGTACTTAAGTTCCTAAAAGAGAATCCAGTTGATCCACAGCATATCGACTACCGGAGCATCATTGGAAATGCTGCATCCTGGATTGCACCTCTGGTCGATCAACCATGGCAGCTCGTTTTTAACTGGACTTACTCAGATACGAGCTCATGGCTGACTGGTATTTTACCCTCGGTCGCAAAGTTCGGCTTCACTCGAAAAGTCGATCTGAACGCCGCGACGCCGGACGGATGGTCGCATTATATTCAGGCGGTTTTACAACAGCAGAGCCCTCAGAATATCCATCTCACGGACATATTGACGACCCAACTCCTGACTGCTTTGCAGCTTCACGTGGGAGATCCGGAGAACGAAGCAAACGGACGGGAATCGCTGGCAACGAAGTTCTTCAACCTACCGAAGGATTGTCTCGAAACGATTCGCGAAGAGGGTCGACACTGGAAGGATCCCTCTCGGAAGTGGATATCTTTCCAGTTGGGGGCTGGTCATCCGGCTAAAAGCTGGAACCGTGAAAGCTGGGCTCGGCTCGCTTGTCGAATTCTAACGCGACACTCCGACTGTAACCTCATTCTTCTAGGCGGAGGTGAGGCGGATCGAGCGACCGCCAGTCTCATTCTAGATGAGCTACGTCATAATGGACTCGAAGATCGCTCCGTTCTCTCCTTGATCGACCAAACAGACTTTCCTCTGTGGGCCTCAATCATCGGCCGCTCCCAGTGGGTTTTCTCCGGAGATACCTCCGTAGTCCACTTGGCCAGTGTCTTAGGTACCCGAGTCGTAAATATCTCAGTGGGTCCAGTGCGATACCAAGAGACCGGTCCCTACGGAAATGGGCACCTGGTCTTACAACCCGATGTCACGTGCTCCGTTTGTGCTGGCGTCACTCAAGAGTCCGAACATTCCTGCAGAAACGCCATTACGCATGAGCTCGTGTATGCGACCTGGAGCTATGGTGCTTCAGAGTGGGCCCACCGCCGAGAAATATCATTCGAAGAGCACCTTGAACATCTTGGTCTCTCTGGGGTTGATGCTACCGCTAGAGTCTTCCGTTCTCGAATACGCCTCACTGATGAGGGCGGCGGCGTCTCCTACGAGCCTATCCAAAAAACTCGTAAACTCCGTTTTGAGGACTGGAGCGCTCGTGTCACCGGACACGTCGCGCGTGCCTGGTATTGCGGTTGGACCCCTCAGGTTGCGATGGAAACCGATAGAAATCTTCTCAGTTCCGAACTTCTCCGGGACTTAAGAAAAGTATCTGAATCGGTTGATGTCCTCCTCAAGATCAGTGAGGAAGGCCGGAGAACTTCCCAACAAATTCAAAGAGAGGCGATGCGTACGAAATCATCGAAAGTGATGCGCATCGAGGACAAAACGCGAATTCAAGAACTCGCACTCAAGCTGTCCGAAATTGATAAACTACTTGAACGCTTGGTGAGGGCGCAACCTTGCTTAAGCCCGTTCCTATCCATTCAAAGAGTCATGATGCACAATTTGGTTGGAAACGAAGTTGACGAACTCGGCAAACAGAGTTCGCTCGTCTGGGACCAACTCGTTACTGGCTCTCGAATTTGGAGAGAATGGATCGAAGCGACCTTAAGCCTCACTCGTCCGCGAGCTGTAAAAGGCAATTTCCATGAAAAACGACCGGATGGAATCCAGGTCTGAAAGGGAACCTCCCATGATCAAAGAACAAGAAGTTCAATCCGTATTTAAAACCCAAATCGAGCCGGTTCCAACCAGTGAGATCAGCCCAACCCGTGATCGCGAAACCATTCACCCCGATCAGCTGATGGATGGACCTATTCTCTCAGGCGATCAGGATTTCGAGATGACGTATGAAGGCGTCGAACTCGTGAACGATCCTAAATCGATCGCGCTTGAGACTCTCTATACTCTGCAGTTGTTTCTCGACAATCTCATCGGCCTCTGTGCTCGGATTTTGGAAGAGAACGAATTAACGGTGAAGGAAGCCTCTTATCAGAGGCTACTTGAAGGGATCGACACTGTCATGGAGAGCATTCTGACCGCCCGAACCGTTCTGCGCATCGGAATTCACCCTCAAGTCAACTTACTCGAAGCAGATCTGCTATCGATTCTGAAAGACCTACTTGATGCCGCACAAGAGGGGAATACTGAATACCAAGAAGAGCTCATCCGAACTCATCTCCCACAAAACCTGCGTGAATGGCGTCACGAAGGAATTCCCGAGATGATTCGCTGCCGAGACAGCTAAGTTCTCATTTAGCTTCGAAGTCTGGATTGAGCTCGCTCAACCTCAGTTTCAGCTGTTTTTCGTAACCAGAATCTTGAGGTTCATAAAACCTTCGGCCGATCAACTCGGTTGGCAAGTGGACTTGACGAGCACGCGCTCCCTTTTGGGTGTGGGCGTACTTATATCCTGCGCCATATCCCTCTCGCTTCATCAACTCGGTAGGGGCATTCCTCAGATGAAGCGGAACAGAAAGGGCACCGGTTTTCCTGACTTCCATGATCGCGTCATTAATTCCCGCATAGCTCGCATTACTTTTTGGCGCACAGGCCAAATAGGTCACCGCCTGCGCAAGGTTAATCCTAGCTTCCGGCATCCCCACGAAATCCACAGCATCTTTAGCGGCGAGCGCAATCTGAAGCCCGCGTGGATCCGCATTTCCCACGTCCTCTGAAGCCAAAATAACCAACCTTCGGGCAATAAAGAGCGGGTCCTCCCCTGCTTCTAGCATTCGCGCCAAGTAATACAGACCCGCATGCGGGTCACTATCGCGCAAACTCTTAATGAAAGCAGAGACCACATTGTGGTGCTCTTCTCCATCCTTATCATAGGGAAGAGGCTGGCGTTCTCCGCTCGTAGAGAGCACTTCTTGAACCGCCTGCAGAGTAAGCACCCCACCCAGCGAACCGGTCGAGTTGAGCGACAGCGTCTCCAGAGCGGTCAACGCGCGGCGAGCATCGCCCTCGCTGATTTGAGCTAACCAACGCTTCGCTTCATCCGAGATACAGAGCAACCCCGCTAAGCCTCGAGTAGTATCCTGAAGTGCGCGTTCTATGACCTTCTCAATTGCCTCAGGTGGAATTCTTTCGAGCCGAATCACCCGGGTCCGAGAGAGCAAAGCCGAATTCAATTCAAAGGATGGATTCTCCGTTGTTGCTCCAATGAGGATCACTGTTCCGTCCTCAACGTGAGGGAGCAGTGCATCTTGCTGTCCTTTGTTGAACCGATGGATCTCGTCGACAAATAAGAGCGTTCGCGCCCCCCGTGAGCGCCAACTCCGAGCCTGCTCGACCGCTTCCTTGATATCCTTAACGCCCGAAAGAACCGCGCTTAACGCTACGAAACGAGACTGAGTATGCTCCGATATGACGCGCGCCAAAGTTGTCTTTCCACAACCAGGTGGCCCCCACAAAACAAGCGAGGGAAGACGGTCTGCTTCAATCCAACTCCTCAGGGGTCGCCCCGGCCCCAGAACTCGCTCATGCCCTACCATCTCGTCGAGACTGAGGGGTCGGAGTCGATGAGCTAGAGGGGCTGGATTCAATCGGTCACGGCCTTCTGCCCCATCCTTCCGCGAGAAAAGATCGTTATCGGATTCCATAGGCTGAAGTCTTGGCAAACTCAGCGAATCTTCACAAGAGGCACGCGAATGCCTCTTCGGAAACTGAGAAACCCTTCAGTTCGACAACAAAAGGAGCTCGTCGCGCGCAAGCTCACTCGCGATTTCCGGCATCCGCCCTTGATGCTTAACTCGACCCAAATCGAGCACAACGAGGTAGTCGGCTAGGATCTCGACCTCAATAAAGGAATGGCTCACATAAAGAATGGGAATCTGCAGTCGATCATGGAGACTCTTCAAATAGGGAATAATCTCCCGACGACTGGAGACATCAAGAGAGGCTAACGGCTCATCGAGAAGAAGGACTCTCGGGCTCGACAACAAGGCGCGGCCAATTGCAACTCGTTGCCTTTCGCCGCCGGATAATCTCTGCGGACACCTGTTAAGGAGGGGCTCCAAGGCTAACTGATCCACGACCTCTTCAAAACGGACCTTTCTACATTCCCTAGCAGTCCGATTCCAGCCAAACTCGAGATTTTTCCGAACATCTAAATGATCAAAAAGACTAGACTCTTGAAAGACGTAGCCCACGGATCGCCGATGGGGAGCGAGAAAGATTTTCTCATCCTGCCAAATGTCTCCCAATACGCTTACTGTCCCTCGCATCCTTGGCTCAAACCCAGATATCGCACGAAGAAGGGTCGTCTTGCCAGAACCTGAACCTCCAAAAAGTGCGGTAACTCCGTGCACCGGGACCTCGAGGTCAACCGAAAGAGAAAACGAAGCAAATGCGCCCTCGAGCCGAATCTCCAGACCCGCCTGTGAAGTCATCATCGTGAATTGCTCCGTTGAGGAGAAAGCCAGGCAAGCACCAGTAGTGATATAAAAGAAAACCCCAGGAGTAAGGCCGCGAGACTATGGGCCTGCGCATACTCTAACGACTCCACATGCTCGTAGAGCTGAACAGATATAACGCGAGTCTGGCCCGGAATATTCCCACCAATCATCAAAACGACACCAAACTCCCCGACCGTATGGGCAAACCCTATGACG
>CANMSW010000165.1 GCA_947500275.1 Bacteriovoracaceae bacterium
GCCATAGATGCGTCGCCTTTCTTCACGTAGACATCTCCCCGGAAGAAAATGTCAGATACAGTGAAGCCAACAAAAATCGCTAAGAATAAAAACGAGGTGCCGAAGATCACTGCGTTTTCTTTGTGATCGTACTTGAGTCCCATGAAAAACAGGCAAACGAGAATTGCTTTGGTCGTCGCAATAAACATAGCCAATGGAAAGTTGAGTACGCCCAAGTCAATCCGCGATGACCAAACCGTAACCGCAGTTAAAATCAAAAGCGCGACGCCGGTTTTAACCATCACTCCAACATCGAGGACGTGGTGGTTTCCATGCTCAGAATGTGAATCGTGAATCTTTTCGTTATGAGGATTCGACATGTCTTTGTTCCTTTTAGTTTCCAAGATCGAAAGGACTCAGCCCACTAAATAAAGGAGCGGGAAGAGATAAATCCAAACCAAGTCCACAAAGTGCCAGTAGAAACCAACAAGCTCCATTGGCGTATAGTAGTTTGAGCCAAACTCTTTCCGAGAGGCACGGATAGTTAACCAGGTAATCAAACCCATTCCGATAATGACGTGGAGGGCATGGATTCCAGTCATCATGAAATAAAGAGAGAAAAACAGGGGCGCCTTCTCGTGAGTAAGAGTCGTCCCGTGGCTCTTGGCGTATTCTGCTGCATGCTCAAAATTAAAGAGGCCGCCAGGCAGAAGACCGTGCTCAATTTTTGCGGTGTACTCGATCTTTTTCACAAACAAAAAGGCCAGACCACACAGCAACGTCACGATTAGGTATCGGACTGTTTTCTTATGCTCGCCCCGTTGTGCCGCAGCGACAGCCAACACCATCGTCAAACTGCTGGTGATTAGGACGATGGTGTTTACCATCCCTAACTTCCAGTCCAGCAAGTGGTGGGCCTCTTTAAACATCTCTGGATAGAGGCTTCGAAAAATTGCGTAGGCTACAAAAAGTCCACCAACCATCAGAACTTCGGTGACCATGAATAGCCACATACCCTGCTTCGAAGCCTCAAACTCCTCGGAGGCATTCGCGAAGTGATGTGCGTGGTGATGGTCTACCATTCCAGGAGCTAGCTGCTCCGAAGAATCGGATGAGGAATGTGAATGAGACATGGATCAATCCCTTTGTCTTTTGGTTCGAGCGCCTCTAATCCGTCCGGAGGCACCCTGCTCTAGAATCTTTCGATTTTGAGCCTGTCTGTTTTGTAAAGGGCGGTATCCACATCGGAACCGCCCTCTCACTAGCCTTCTACGCTTCTAAAAACTCAAGACCGATATTCGTACGGCCAGGACGTGACCGTTGGAGTCTCAACAAAGTTTTCCAAGGGAGGAGGCGATGGCGACTGCCACTCGAGAGTCAACGCTTCCCAGGGGTTCCCCGGTGCATTCTCTCCCGACCTAATCGCTTTCCAAAGGTAGACCGCGACCCAAACAAACCCAGCTAGAAGGAACCACGAGCCAACCGTTGAAATTTGATTCAACGTCGTGAACTCAGGCAAGTAGTACCAATAACGCCGTGGCATCCCTTGAGCCCCAACAATGAACTGCGGGAAGAACGTCACGTTGAATCCAATAAGGATTAGAATGAAGGCCCAAAGTGCAGACTTTTCAGAATACATTTTCCCGGACATCTTAGGGAACCAGTAATGGATCCCACCCGTCATCGCCATAAGGGTTCCCCCGACCATCACATAATGGAAGTGAGCAATAACGAAGTACGTGTCGGTGAGATGCACATCAATGGAAAGGGTTGCCAGGAACACCCCCGTTAATCCGCCGATCGTGAACAGTTCAAGAAATCCCAGAGCATAGAGCATCGGGACGTTAAAACGGATCGACCCGCGATAGAGGGTCGCTACCCAACTGAAAACCTTAATACCGGTGGGAACGGCGACGAACATTGTGAGAAGAGAAAAAATAAAGTTCGCCATTTCCGATTGCCCGCTCACAAAAAGGTGGTGACCCCACACAATGAAAGCGATCAAAGCAATTCCAAATGAAGAGTAAGCAATGGCTCGGTAACCAAAGATCGGCTTACGAGAGAACACCGGAATGATCTCGGAAATCACCCCTAAACCCGGCAAAATCATAATGTACACTGCTGGGTGAGAATAGAACCAGAAGAAGTGCTGGAATAAAACGGCATCCCCACCCAATGCTGGGTCAAAGATCCCGATCTTCAATACTCGCTCCGCAACCAACAGAAGCAAAGTAATAGCCAGAACAGGCGTAGCAAGAACCTGAATGATGCTGGTCGCATAGAGCGCCCAACAGAACAGAGGGAGTCTCGACCAGCTCAGACCTGGAGCCCGAAGCTTGTGAATGGTAATGATAAAATTCAAACCCGTTAAGATCGAAGAGAAGCCAGCGATGAATGCGCCCAAAACGACCATGATCGTTCCAGTGCTCGCGCGAATCGAGTAAGGCGTATAGAATGTCCATCCCGTGTCGACCCCGTGAAGGAGTAACGACGAAAGAGCTACAATCGCACCCAAGATGTACAAGTAGTAAGACATCAAATTCAGACGAGGAAAAGCCACGTCTTTCGCCCCGAGCATCATTGGGAGAACAAAGTTCCCAAGCGCTGCAGGAATCGATGGAATGATCACCAAGAACACCATGATTGCGCCGTGGTAAGTAAAGAATCGATTATAGGTGGGAGCGTCCATGACGATGCGGCCAATCAATGGCAGCGTGAAGTCAATCGTTTGCCCAGGGGTCATCAACTCGAGTCGAATCCCCAAGGCGAACAATCCACCTATGAAGAAAAAGAATAAAATCGTGAAAAGGTACATGACCCCAATACGCTTGTGGTCAAGCGTCTTGAGCCAGGACATAAGGCCCTTCTCGTTATTTAGGTAATGGGTTCCAGGAACAGCATGAGCAGTCGATGACATGGACTTACTCCTTTAAGGTCTTGATATAGGCGATGACAGCGTTCAATTCGGTCTCGCTGACTAAGCCTTTGAATGTTGGCATGATCGGACTGAAGCCCTTCACTACTTTCGCAGTCGGATTTTCAATCGACTCACGAATGTAGTTCTCGTCAGCAAGCACCTTGCTCCCATCGAGCAACTCGACATCGTGACCAAAAACCCCTTTGAGGGTAGGGCCTGTCAACTTGGCGCCATCGAATGAGTGACAAGCAATACAACCTTTTGCCTGCATCACAGCTTTACCTTCAGCTGCAAGACCGGTTAGCTGAACGGTCGGTTTTCCACTTGCGGCTTTCTCTTCATCTTGTTTTTTGACTGCAGCAGCTAGTGCTTCGTCACCGAGCCCAGCAGTAGGCAACAAGTTCAAATCAATCTTTTTGCCCATCCTCCAGGAAAGCCATTGTTGATCGTCAAGAACGATCACCTTCGCTAACATCTGCGAATGCGATGCGCCGCAATATTCAGTACAGAACACTTGATGTTTTCCAGGAATAGTCGCTTGAAACCAGACTGAGGAATACATCTGCGGAACCACGTCTTGCTTCACCCGGAAGTTCGGAATGAAGAAACTATGAATGACGTCTTCCGATGTCATGATGAGCTTCACAGGCTTATTCACAGGCACGTACAGTTCATTGATGGTCGTACGACCGTCATCGTACTGAAACTGCCATAGCCACTGTTTACCAATGACTCGAACCTCATAAGCGTCTGAAGGCGCTTGCGTCATTTTAACGTAAACGGAATAGCCCCATCCAAAGATAACCATCAGGAGAATCGCCGGGATCACGGTCCAAACGGCTTCGATGACATGGTTATCAGTGATGTACTCAGTCGTCTTACTGACGCTCTTGCGATACTTGACCGCGAAATAGAGCATCCCACCGACTACCAAAATGAAAAAGAAAACGCTGAGCGCGACCAGAAAAATATACAACTGGTCCCAGCTTCGAGCGACCTCTGATCCCTGCAACGGGAGAGTCGACGCACTAGCCTCGCTCATCCATACAAAACTAAGCCACTTCAGTAGCATAAGTGTTTATCACTCCCTCTTCAGGCTCCGCTTCCAGAAGCCTTTTCCAGGTTTCACAGTGGGCACCAATATGCCCCCTGCGAGTTCTCTACAACGATCACGCCGATGCTCTACTTTCGCTTCTCTGCTTCAACCAGAAAAGAGAAAGGTAAACACCAACGATCAGAATCATTCCAGCACATGCGAGCTGCATGACTCGGGTCAAAACCAACGAATACTTTCTTGTTACAGGATCATAGCGATAACAAAAAAGAAGGATTCGGTCGACTACAGATCCAACTTTGCCTTTCGATGCCTCGACCAGGGCAAGCTTAAGGTCCTGCCCCACGTACTGGACTCCATAAAGGATCCGCGAAAGGACACCTTCCGGCGTCAGAACGAAAATCGCTGCAGAGTGAGCATACTGCTCAGACTCTGCGTCCCAGCGGTAACCAAAGCCCACTGAGTCTGCGAGACGCTTCACTTGAGCCTCGTCGCCCGTCAGGAAGCGCCACCCCGTATCAGGTATTTGTTTCCCCAAGGCCTTCAAGTAGTTAGATTTCTTCGCCTGAGCTAACTCAGGCCCCTCTTTGGGGTTAATACTGACAGTAAGCACGTCAAACTCAGACCCTGGTGACCATTGAAAAGTCTTCAAAGACTCCATCAAACCCGTCAACACAAGGGTGCAAAGATTAGGGCACTCATAATACGCTAGGGCCAGGACCAAGGGCTTACCTGGGCGTACAAGCGAGGAAAGTGCTACCGAGCTCCCTTTCTCATCGCGAAGAGTGATGTCCGCGAGCGGCACGACAGAACCCAGTTTTTCGGTAATCCCGGCCCCCTCGAGCTCCTTCGGAACTTCCACTCCCCATGAAACCGAGTCAAAGACTGCGAAGAGAGCTAGGATTGAG
Source organism: Bacteriovoracaceae bacterium (assembly GCA_947500275.1). Taxonomy (GTDB): domain Bacteria; phylum Bdellovibrionota; class UBA1018; order UBA1018; family UBA1018; genus CANMSW01. The sequence continues at coordinate 4,859 of CANMSW010000165.1, forward strand.
AAAACGACGCCTAAACGGCCACGTTTCGTAAGGACGACTCGGCAATCCCTTTGATTTAAGTGCGGCAAATGCAAAGCCTTCACAATATCAGTGCTCCCTATATAAATTTGGGCCGAGTTGCGAATCTCACCGGTGACTCGACCAAATCCAAGTGTTTTCTTGTGTCTTCACCCCCTAGACTAGCATAGGGATGAGATCATTTCGACAACGCCCTCAGGTGAATTTATGAAATCCGAAAATCCTGAAAAGATCTCGATAGGTGAACAATCCTCACAATTAGTCCCTCGTGGGTTTCTAAAAAAACTCGCCATTTATCGAGAATTTTCCAAGTCCGGCATCGTTACTCTCGTCCTCATTAGCGTCCTAGGTGGATACCTGGCGGGACACCCCTTCGAGTTCGAGTTCTCGGCAGCGAAGCTGATTCTCACCATGACTGCCATCCTTCTTCTAGCTTCTGGCTCATCTGCTTTGAATCAATGGCAAGAGCGAAAAATCGACGCGCGCATGCCCCGCACCCTAAACAGGCCACTCCCTTCAGGGCGACTCACCCCAAATGAGGCGGTCGCTTTTGTGCTGATCACCCTGACTCTAGGTGTGAGCCTTCTATTCGCTCTTTCCACCGAACTAGGAGTTCTTGGGGTGATTGCCGTGATTTCCTACAACGGACTTTATACCCTGTGGTGGAAGCGCCGAATGCCGTTTGCGGCTGTTCCCGGCGCAATACCGGGCGCA
>CANMSW010000166.1 GCA_947500275.1 Bacteriovoracaceae bacterium
TCGGTTCATCAAAAACCAAAATGCCGGCATTGCGGTAAAGAGCTCGGGCGATTTCAACTAACTGTTTGCCACCGATCGAAAGGGAACCCACTTTCTGGTCGGACTGAAGGTCAAACCCCTGGCTCCTTAAAAAAGCTCCCGTACGCTCGTGGACCCTTTCCCAGTCGATCCAGTTGGCTAACTGATCGAGTTCAAGGTGTTCGGCAACCGTTAGCTCCGGAAACACGGCCAACTCTTGATGAATCATGGCGATTCCGGAGGCTAAAGCCGCGCGCGTATCCTCGAATTCACTTACTTGGCCATTGATCCGGATTTCACCCTCGTAAGAACCAGCAGCCCACACACCCGAGAGAATTTTCATCAGGGTGGACTTGCCCGCACCATTCTCACCCATGAGCGCTACGACCTCGCCCGGCTTCACCGACAGCGAAACACTGCTCAGGGCACGGGTCCCGGGGAACTCCTTCGTGATGGATCTTAGTTCCAACATACTCTTGAGGCTCCCCGTATCCGTTCTCGATTTTTAGGATTAGCGTTTCGCCGTTTTACCAAAAACGGCGTCGCGAGAATGGAATCCCGTTTTGACGATGCGCTCTTCAACCGAAGTTTTTTCCACCGCAAAAACCGGTGTATTCACTGTCTTCACGTCGCCTTTTCCATTGGCAACGATCGAGTCCGCTTTCCATTCTTGTTTCGCGGCAATTGCGATTGCTACTTCGGCCGCGCGCTTCGCCATGTCGTTGATCGAGATTTGAACTTCGAACTGTTGTTTCCCTGCAACAATATCACGAATGGCTGCCAAATCGGCATCCGCGCCCGCCACGAAAACCTTACCGGTGAGCTTCTGCTCTTCGAGCGCCTGAATCGCACCGTGAGCCATCCCTGAGTTATTCGCGATCACCGCTTGAATGTTGTTTTTATTTTGAGTGAGAGCGTTCTCCACAGTCTGCATGGCCAAGTTAGGAGACCAACCTGGGTGGTACTGTTTCACAACAATCTTAATTTCAGGATACTTCTTAAGAACGCTCAGGATACCCGACGTACGCGCTTCCGCTACCGAGTGCCCCGCTTGCCCCATCAAAATAACGTAATTTCCACGCGATTTTGTGAATTTCACGGCAGCTTCCGCCTGAAGCTGTCCGACCCGAAAGCTATCTTCCGTAATATAGGCGTCGATCTTGGCATTCCGAATCAAGCGATCATAGGCAATGACCGGAACGCCATCCGACTGGGCTGCCTTCACGAAGGCCGAAGCGGTTTCGCCATTCACGGGCTGAATCACCAAAGCATCGACACCTTGTGAAAGAAGATTTTCTACTTCAGCGGCCTGGGTCTGCTCGTTATTATTGCAGGAAGCGAAGACGACTTTAGCGCCCATTTTTTCTGCCGTCTCAGCAAAGACGCGCTTATCTCGCTGATATCGCTCTTCCTGCATCGTGCTGAGGATGAATCCGATTTTTGGAGCTTTTGCCTGCGCAGGAAGCGCGAGAGCAAAAAGAGCGATCAGAAAACTCAATTTCGAAAAGATGCGCACAAGACCCCCTAGAGTGACACAAACGACTTTCAGCCGATCGCTTCGATTCGGTCCGAAAGTTTGGATTTTTTTAAGAGAACAGGGCTTATCCGGGGGGCAAAAGAAATGTCAACGCGGCGCTACTGGTAAGTCTCCAGCTGCGGTGCGTTAGGTCAGTATGAATCAAGAGCGGTCGCTTAGTTTTTTTTGAGGACGCCCACTAAGCGCGCGAAAATCCACATCGGACCAATCAGAAGGTGTCGAACGTTGTCCAGGAAAGCAGGACGTTGTTTTTCATAAACGCCGTGACCAATGAACTGCAGGATCCATCCTAAAATGAACCCCCCCACTTGGACTTCAAGCGAGAGGTGCCGACCCGCAAAATAAAAACCAAGCGCGACGAAGCCAAAGGGCACAGCCAACCGCCAGTCGAGACTCAAGTACCAGGCCATCGCCAATCCCCACAGGACCATTCCGCCATCCGCCCTTACGACTTCTGAACCTGTAAATCCGTCGCCGATGACCAACTGGCCTAACATTCCCAAGAGAGTCATCATGATCATCGGAATTCCGATGTAGTGAGTGACCTTATTCCCGAATGTTTTGTGATGAGCAGAATAATCAGCGAGCAGAGCGGCAAGCTTAGGGGGCAAAACAAATGCCGAAGAGTGCGTAGAGGAAGTGACGGTACTTTCTGAACGATTTGGATTTGCCATAGAGACCCAATTCTCACTTAAAAAATCTAGGCTTTCCAGTAGTTCTAACCTCTTAGGCCCTTAAAGTCGTCCCATGAAAGTAACGACATCCCCTTGAAGCGAATCCCCATTTGACTGCAACCAAGTATCCGCCTCGGTTGCCGCAAAAGGGAGCGCCCTTACGGCCGGGGTCTGCAACCACTCCTGCTTCGCAGGGGTCACAACGGAGGCCACCCACCCAGAGCGCAAACAGTCGCGACGACGCGCTTGAACCCGGGGCGATGTCCGAGAACCCGGATTACTAGCAACACAACTTCGCGCTAGGGCTTCGCCCTTGGTCCTCAGTCGAGAGCGCAGATCACCGACGACCCGCCTCCATTCGTCAGCGCGCGCCGCCCGTTCACGGGCCGAGTTAGCAACGACGATACTCTGAACAGAGGCGTGAGAGGTGGCCGCTCGACACGCTGTCGATTGCAGGGCGCGAACCAAGTCCGATAGCTGATTAAAACGAACATCCAAGCCGTCGAGCCCGCTCGAGGAACTCGAAAACTCCGCGGTGGCTCGAGCAGCACAGAGCGACGAAAGCTGAGAACCGTCACTCGTAGTGCCCACCCACTGGGACGCGGACGAAACCAGCCGACTCGAAAGCTCAGACGTGATTGCTGAAATAACTCGACGGTTCCGGAGCTCCACCTCTGTCACCGCTAGTCTGATACTCGAGTCCAGGACGGACACCCAAGCGGGCAGAGCTAACTCTTCCTCCAGATAAGCACCGAGCTCAGGCGAGATGCTGGTGATCCCCAGTCGTCGCAGCTGTGATGTGACCTCATTGGAAAGCTGTTCGCTTGTGCGGGCATTCAAACACTCTAAAAGACGCAGGTCGATATACTGTGTACCTCCCGAGTAAGGAATCAGGAGCGGAGGAATCACTAGATCAGCATCATCGCGCGACAGGAAGCTATGCTGCTCGCGCGCGGGATAATTCTGCGATGTACATTGCGCCCACTTCAAACCCGCTTCTTCCCGAATTTCAGCTTCCACTCCAGAAGTGAGCCTTGCCCAGGCCTCGACAAACTGGGTCCGCGCGTGATCCCAAGTCCAATTCGCAGAAAACGTAGTCCACTCCCGGGTTATTCCTTCGTCCCCCAAAACCGACGAGAACTCAGTCCCGATCCGATCGAATGCGGCACGCAGACTTTGCTGATAGCACGCTTGAGAGTCGTCAGCCTTGCGGCACATCAGCCAAGCCTCGCGCGGGTCAAGCTCACGAATCAACTTCGTCCGAAGACGCCGCTGTGCCTCAACGATGGGGGCCAAAGCCGCCTGTCTCGCTATCAACGAGGGGAGGACCGCCTGAACTCGCGTAAACGATTCCCTACGTATTCCGGGCTCGCTACTTTGAGTAATATCATCACACGCTTCGAATTCCGTCGCGCGAAGCCTCGTCAATACGCGACCCACTTCCTGATGAATACGATCTCGCAGACAAGCACGCGAGTCCTCACCTGAGGGGCCAGGAATTTCTACGATAAGCTCAATACTTGCTGCTAAATCTGGAACTGAGCCACGCGCCTCAGCAAGACCTGCGGCCGGACTCGACACGCATTGATCGACCAAGGCAGCGAGACGCGCCTCAAGATGGGTCATCACCGTATTGAGGTAATGATCACTCCTGGACGCTGGGTCAAATTTGCGACCACCGTAGATATTCTGAGAGATCCAATCATATTTCCGAGGACTTTTCTCGCGAGTGAGATTCGGATTCATGCGGAAATAGGCCGCGGTATCCGCAAAGTCCTCAACCGGGGATGTCGCGGCATAACTGCGAACAAAGTCATCTACTGACGCTTCCCGAACCCAAACCGCCGAGCTACCCGACGATCCGCTCGTTGACCCATCACGCTTCCAACCGCTCTGCCATTCGCTCGTATGGGCGCCGGTCGAAGGATCGGTGCCTTCCAGAAGACGCCATCCGCTCAGCGGTGCAAATCCTAAACTCCATTGTTCCGAGAGGTAGTAGCTATCGTAAGAGCGGCCACTTCTTGAGACATCCAAGCGGTGACTCATCTCATGGGTTACCCCGATGTAACCAAAATCTAAGAGACGAGGCTGATCGGTGCTGTCTCTGGTTGAGAGGCTCAAGCAATTGGTCTGTAGCCGAATATACCCATCAGACTTGGTGCCGCCCGCATCCCCGCAGGTAGACTCGCTCCAAGACGCGGGAACGACTCCTCCGAGACGATGCATGCTTCGGAGCGTTGGCATTGAACGGTAGGCATCAGGTAGGATTCTCGAGAGTCGCCAGAACAGCTCGAGTTCCTGCTTTTGGAAGAGATAATCCCGATAAGTTCCGGTTGTATCAGCCGAAAGACTTAGACCAGGAATGGCCTTGGCGGCGCCGATGACATAACCCATATCGAGGTACCACCAATAGACGAGGTATCCCTCCAAGGAGTCATCCGCCACACCCCAGATTCGGTTAAAAGCACACGGAATGTCGGTACAACCGGCGTAATCAATAGAGGAAGAGGGGATCCACGCACCATTTTCATAGCGGATGAGCTGCCCTTGCGGAGCCGGCAAACGAGACAAGTCAATGCCGTTAAATACGTAATTTAACGGAGTCCCAGCCTTTTCTCGCTCTTTATTACTAATATCGGACTTCACTTGCGTGAGGGCGAGTCGATCCTTCAGGCAGACGGGGCCACCATCGGCGGGAACACGCCCTGATTGCAAATCATCAGTGAAGGGTTCTTCAAGATCAGATCTGCCGAAAGTCAGGGTTTCGGCTCTTCGAAGGGTACCATTTCTAACAAATAGGGAGCTCCCGCTTTGAGTGGTGGGTTTTTTCGAAGTACAGGCAGGTAAAAGGATGCACCCCACTCCCAACATCCAGGCCACTAGCGCGAGACTCATGGTCACTTGAGATTTAGCGACCATGGGTGGCGCCTCCTGCTTGAGCGACGTTATAATCAATGACTTGGATGACACGGTCTAAAGCACGGGAATACATCACCGCTTTTTTTAAGCCCGTTGCTTTCAAAAGATATCGGTCGGGCCCATGCGGCCCTGCGTCGCCCGTCACTGCTTCGAAGGAGGCATTTTCGTTTCTCCAAATTTGGCGCCAATACTGAAGTGTCTGTTCGTGCTCGAGCGGTGTGCAGTACTTCGCCGTCACGACGCCTTGCTCGATCTGATAATCGCACTCCGAGTAGGTCCGAATTTCGGTCTGTGGCCGGATTCCTGACTCCCCACTCACCACAGCGTTGCCCAAAGTCGCCGTCAGCTCCGCCGCAGTTGTCTTACCTGGCGTAATGGATCGTTCAGCGCCACCTGCGCACCCGCCTAGCAGCAGTAACAGGAAGGCCATGATCTTGAA
>CANMSW010000167.1 GCA_947500275.1 Bacteriovoracaceae bacterium
CGAGTCCATCCACACACGTCTCGTAGACTCCCCGATCCGCAGTGAACACGCTACTCACCAATCCATACTGAGTTTCGTTGGCGAGAGCGATCGCATGGTCTAGCTCTTTCACGGGCAGAATAACCACACTTGGGGCGAAGAGCTCCGTTTGCTGAAATACGCTTTTTCGCGCAGTCGCGACGGAGGAATCCCGTGAAAGCGCAATGGATGGAGTAACATAGTGGCCGGGTCGACGCAGTTCGAGCGCTTTTCCCCGCATGATCATTTCACAGCCTTCGCGCGCGGCTATCCCTTGGAATTTTAGATATCGATCCACGGAGCTCTGATCAATCAGCGGACCCATGAAAGGATTATCCATAGGGTGCCCGATCGTGAAAGCCTTCGCGCGCTCGTGAAACCGTTCGACGAACTCCTGAAGGCGGTCTTCATGAACAAGGATCCGGCTGGTCGCACTACAGCGCTGACCAGCGGTTACATACGCTGCGAATAGAGATTCATGAATCGCCGTTTCCAGCACCGCATCTTTCCAAACGATTACTGGGTTTTTTCCACCCATCTCCAATGCGAGCAATTTCCAGTGCTGCTGGAGCGTGTCCTGCTTAATTCGAGTGCCGACTTCGTAGGAACCGGTGAAAAGAACGCCATCGACGCCTTCATGAACGACGAGGCGGCGTCCCACTTCCCGCTCACCCTGCACTAAGTTGAAAACCCCTTCCGGAAGCTCCGCCTCGTGAATGCACTCAGCCATGAGCTGTCCGACAAGCGGGGACTTCTCTGAAGGTTTGAAAACGACCGTATTCCCAGTGGCAAGCGCTGGGACGATATGGCCATTAGCCAGGTGCCCTGGAAAGTTAAAGGGCCCGATCACCGCCATCACCCCGTGCGGACGGTAACGACACGCTCCCAAAGTGTTTTCCATCACCTTAGGGATTTCGTAACCCGAAACGAGCTTCAAGCTGTCGGCTAAGGTTATATCAACCTTATTGAGCATCGCTTGCCACTCGGTTCGGCTTTCCCAAAGAGGCTTCCCAACCTCGCGAGAAATCGCCTCAATGAACTGGGTTTCCTTTTTTCGAAGGGCGGACTGATATCGCTTTAACGCGTCGGCCCGCTCGGAGGGCGGAGTCTGGCGCCATTTTTTTGCTGCGCCACGGGCGGCCAGGACTGCTTCGTCCACGGCCGAAAATGAATACCTAAATCGCGCCAGTTCATCCTGCAGGTCCGCTGGCGAGAGACTGACTATTTCGCCATTGGATTGATGTGGGATTCTGAATTCGCCGCCAATGTAGTTACCCAAGGAAGACCAAGCTTGATTCGACATGACTCGCCCTTTTCCGAAATGATCAGTGCTTAATAATACGGCATGAATGCAACTTCGTCGCCGTCTGTAACGCCTAATTGACTCCGCAAGTCAGCCAGCGACTCCTGGTCTCCAACCCATTGAATCGTTCCATCCGAAACCACAGCAGAGACTGCAGCCGCCCTGAATTGCCCAGGATTTTGCTTTATTTTCGTCAAAAGGCCGCTCTGGGCTTTCACGTCTGAGGCGGTCATTGCGTCCTTCGAGGAAAAAGTACCCCGACGTAGATTTTGGATGGGCAATAACTCTTCGACGTTGGCCCACAAATGGGGGCCACCATCGAAGGGGTCCACCTGGTTGCGGTAGTTGAAACCAATTTTTTTAAGCATGTGAAGAACCGGCTCGGTATCTTTGCCGACCCGGCCGATCGCGTTTCGTGCTTCTGCCGTTAGAAATGTGGTGTAGATTTTCCCAGACGGAAAAAGAGAAAAGATGAATTCTTTATCCTTCGCGCAAAGCTGATCTGCTTCCCAATAATCCATGTTGGTGAACCGCCGACCTATGGCTTCCCAGAGCGGTGACAGCCCCTTGCGGTTCAAGGGGGGCAGCAGCTCAGCAAGTATTTTTTGCCGAAACCTTCCGCGATTGAGCGCAAGAAAGAGGAAACGCGCGAACGAGATCTGCCTTCCGACGCGCGCTTCGCTGTTTCGGATTCCCGGATCAATAACGAGACCGCCAATTTCTGACGGACCGTTCGTGTCATACTTAAGTTTTAGGGTCCCATGGATGAAGCCGGTATTAATGGTGGTTGAAAACTTTTCTTCATTCCCAATCTCAAAATAGAAATGCGGCGATTCAACCGTGCCGTGCTGACCTGCAATCATCGACGTCCCAAGGACCTGTCCGTTCTGCAGATCCTCGGCCACAAATAGGTACTTACCTTCAAGTACGCCCGCTTCACCTTTCTCGGGAATCTTCGCGTCTTTGAAGGAAGTCACGGACTGGATAATTTTATCGCGCAATACGTCCCGATCGCCCGGAAGATTGAACATCCCAGGGATTTGAGCAAATCGCTCTAACGCATCTAAATCCCGCTCCTGAATTTCACGCAGCAGAATCATAGACAAACCTCCTCAATTAATCGGTCATAAAACGCCATGGCTTGTTCGAGCTCTGCGACCGCTACTGACTCGTTGGGCGAACCCATGGCCCCAAAGGGGCTGCCGGGCCCGAATGAAGCGACTTCGAAGCCAGCTTTTTGAAACAGTGCGGCCTCAGTCGCATTTGAAATGGATACAGCCTCGAGATTCAAACCAGCGGCTGAGGCGGCTCTTTTGGAGCGCTCAAACAGGCTTCCCGTAGAAGGAGTAAGATCTGAATTCGGACTCAAGGCGGGAATCACTCGTTCTCGGTGAAGCGTGAGGTTCAGAGCCGGGTACTTCTGAGCGACGGCTCGCACGGAAGACTGAATTTGCGCTTCAAGCTGAGCCATATCTTGGTTCGGTTCGGGGCGAAGATCGAAATGCAGGTCCATTCCTCCCAAACGTTGGCGCATCATCGAGAAGTTGATCGAGGTGCCGTCCAAGGATGGACCGGGATAGGAAGTGTCGGGAGAACCTTGCGCCTGGACCTGACTGAACGCTGAATAAACATCCAAAACACAGGGGAAAACAGCGTCGGGAAGAAAGATGACCCCAGCCTCATTTAGCCCGCCGGTCTCCAGGTCAAATGCCTGTACCCGCCCCGTTCTCTCGGCATAATGCTGAAAGAAAAGCTTAAAATCCTCAAACTGATGCGAAGTCGTATAAAGCTCGAGTGTGCATCGATCGGGAACTTGGGTTGGCCACTCTCCCCCTTCGATCGAAGTAAACCGAAGATCGAATCCAGCGGCTGAAGCCTCTTCAAGCAACGCCAGCGCGTGCAGAACGGCGTGCTCTCCCTGGGAGGGATCTGAGGAATGAGCCGTGCGACCCCGCGAAACAATTCGAACCCTTCGGTTAAATCCTCGCGCGTCGCGCTCGACCATTTGAAATCCGATGGTCAAGCGAAGTTCGAGACATCCTTTTTGAGCATGAACAAACTGGAGTGCGGTTGGCTCGCTCACGAGCGTATAGCTCGGATTCAGAGCCCGAGACTGAATGAGGTAGCGGGCGCCAAACATCCCGAACGATCCGCCACAAGTGCCAACGACATAAATCGGCATTTTCAACTTTCGCTCGCGAAAGCGCTGAGCTGCATGAACTCTGCAGAGGAAGTCGAGCTTACCACTGGCAACGCCCAAGCCTGTGAAGAAGCCATCTTTTGCAGTCAGCTCAAGTGGATCCCCCCCCGTGTCTGTCCATGCTTGGCGAAGGCCGGGAACCTGCGTATCGAGATGACTCAAAAGCAATAAGCCCTTCCGCGTCTTTCGATCGACGAGAGGATCACCGAGAATACCGATCACGTTGAATTGCCGCTTCGATAGGTTCTCGACCGAATGCATGACCATCTGCAGGTCTGAGCGGAACCCACGATCCTGCAGAATCCCGTTGGCGAAGTTTGCGATCTCTTCATTGCCCGTGTTCGCGATTGAGGAAGTCCGAATCAACTTCCTCGCTTCATCCATGAACTGCTTCATGAGGCTCTCCTGATTTGTTTCGAGGCGCTCGCTTCGCTCTTATTGGTTCTTCTGCTCAAATTGGCTGGAAACTTGGACCATCGACTCACCGATCAAGCGGCACGTTTCGTCCACGTCGGCCTCAGTCATGGCGCCGAGCGGGGGAAGCATACGAACAAAGTAGGGGCCGTGACCGCAGTAAAACGCGACCACTCCCAAGTCGAACAGCTTCATCAATACTTTTTTCACCTGGTCCATGGATCCTGCGAACGGCTGGAAGGCGATCATGCCGCCGATGGCGCGGATTTCGCCGATCATTCCTGCGCAAGAACCCGATGATAGGGCTTCAAGATTTGTTTTGAATCGTCCGGAAAGTTGGGCAATTCGGCCGTCTTTTCCTAAAAACTTTTGCTCATCGAGAAGCTCCAGGATCCGCCGAGAGGACCGCAGCGCCACGGTGCTCCCAGAAAAGGTACCCGAGACTAGGCCCGGCTTAGGATTATACTCTTCCGTGTAGAGCACCATACAGGCCTGAAGCATTTTGCCAATCGTGACCACGTCCACATAGGGCTGTAGCCCGAACGTCTGATACGCGAAAAGCTCACCGGTTCGGCCAAAAGACTGCACTTCATCGATCCAAACGGCCATACCCGCCGCTTTGGCGGCTTCAAAAACTTTGATATAGAATTCCTGAGGCGCGAAATTAAATCCACCCTCACCCTGGACCAGCTCCATCATTAATGCTGCAAATTTTCCCGGATAGCGGCCGGCAAGCCAGTTCAAGTGACCGACCGTGATTTCAAGGCTGCGCGACAGGCCCATTTTAGCATTATAAAAAGGCAAGTAATGAACTTCGCCGTAAATGGGTTGGCCTTGGCGATAGCCTGGATTGTCCGTGATCTCCTGCATCGCAGTCGAACGGCCCGCGAAACAGTCTTCAAAAGCGAGAATCTTCGTAGCCGGACTCTTCTTCTGACGAATGATTTTGAGCGCCATTTCATTCGCCATCGTCCCGCTGCACGTCAGCCAGGCGTGCTTCAGCCGCGATCCCTGAGCAGCGCCGGTCCTCGACAAAATTGCCGATATCGCCTGCTTCGCTTCGATTCCGGGTTGAAGGTTCCCTTGCATCACATCGGAGCCGACCGCATCTACCATTTCCGAGAGAAGCTCTGGGTGCGCGTGACCAAAAAAATTGATCCCGATTCCCGTGATCATGTCGAGCTTCACACTTCCATCAATCAACTCGACATAGGGACCACACCCCAGGCCGCTAGCCAGATAGGGGAAATAAAGATCGCGGCCGCGCTCGCTTGCAAATTGGGCGACCTCTTTAAGATAGAGTTCTCTTGCTTCCTGCGATGCGCTTCCCCGGACTTTTCTCAGAGCAGCGGCCTCCTCGGCAATTGCCGAGAGCAGCTCCTTGCGCGCGTACTGGAAGCGCGGGGATGCGAGCAGTTTTTGAAATTGGGTGGAACCTGATGGAGTTTGAGACATCGCGTAGAACCTCATTCCTAATGAGCGCAGGGGGCTGAACCCAAGGCCAAC
>CANMSW010000168.1 GCA_947500275.1 Bacteriovoracaceae bacterium
ATCAACAACAGCCTTTCTGGACCGGAATTTCGCGTGGAGTTAACTTTGGGTCCATCATCGAAGAATCTTTCGAATGAGAGCTGAAAACCCACGGCTTATCGCTTGGGAAAAGGGGGTGAACATCCACCCATTCACCCTGACTCATTTGAGATCCCTCTTCGGGAAATTCAACCCAAGCGTTGGCCTGTAAGAGCGGCCCGAGCAATGCCGATCCTTGTCCGGCCAAAGCCTCAACCCAAGATCCGGACTCCGTCAGATCCAAGCGCGCTTTGAAATAGCATCGGAGGCCCTCAGGTTTGGGGGCATTCTTGAAGAGCTTTGCTCGAATGGGGCGCTCCTTTTCGAGGCGCGCAAGGGCACGCAAATAAGGAGTCACAAAAAAGCGCAAACCGACCGCGGTAGATATCGGATTTCCGGGGACCCCAAAAATGACCGGCCCGTTTTGGAATTCCGAAAAAAGCAGCGGTTTTCCAGGACGAATCGCCATCTTATGAAAATGGGTTCGTGCACCCATCGACTCAAGCGCTTCTCTCACAAAGTCGTGCTTCCCCATCGACACCGCTCCGGTGGTTAAAACCACATCCGGAGAGTCAGCGAGGATCACCGTGAGTGCCCGTTTGAAGGCTTCGGGATCATCTTCAATCGTTCCGTACCACTTGTACTCCGCTCCCAGGGCTGGAAGCGCAGCCTCGAGGTAGGGTGCAGTCGAGTTTCGAATCATTCCCGGCCGAAGCAGCGGCTCATGCGCGTTTACTAATTCTCGCCCTGTGGACAAAACAGCAACTCGCGGCTTTCTGAAGACTTGGGCGCGATGAATTCCGAGCGCTGCAAACGCAAGAATGAAATCAGGCGTGACGAGCATGCCCTTCGAAGCAACAAGCTGCCCGATCGCAAAATCTTCACCTTGATATCGGACGAAGTCCCCCTTCTTGGCGGGCTTTGAAATCACGATTTCGGAAGGCGCTCCATCGACACCTTTGAGTACCTGAACTTCCTCAATCTTGACGATGCTATCCCAAGGCCCGTGGGGCAGCGGCGCCCCGGTCATGATCTCAACTGCGAATCGTTCACCAGGACGATCCTGCAAGGAACCCGAATCCCCTGCCACAATCGAAGCGCTTACCGGTAAACGCACGCCGTTTGTAGCGGTTGCAGACTGAGTCCAATCGGCACACACCGCAAATCCGTCCATGGCTGAGTTATCCCAGTGCGGGACACATTCCTGGCTCAAGAGATCTTCGGCGAGGCGACGCCCCGCCAACTCGGACAAAGGGACGGATTCGGAGCCGAGGGTGCGCCCGAGGGCTACTTCGCGGATTTGGGCACAAGCCTCAGATGCACGGATCAATGGGAACCTCCCCCTGCGATCTTCACGAGATGCGGGATAAGATCCAGGAGGGCTGCCAAACCTTCCCGTACGGCATTCGGACTTCCGGGCAGTGATATTACAAGAGCTTCGCCGATGTAGCCTCCTTGACTCCGGCTCAGCCACGCCATGGGATGATGGGCTGATCCACTCTTCCGGAGCAACTCCCCGATCCCCGGGATTTTTTTGGTCCAAAGCGGTTCTAAGGCTTCTGGGGTTATATCACGCGGCCCGAGACCGGTTCCGCCAGTCAAAAAAACAAGGTCGGATCGTTCGTTGCGAATTAATTCCAATACCGTTGAGGCGATCGCAGGAGAGTCATCGGAAGTGAGACGGCGAGCGATTTTTCCAATGCCTTGCTTCCTGAGTTCTAATTCCAGAGCAGGACCAGAGCGGTCTTCGGCTTCTCCCCGAGAACACCGATCACTCACAGTCATCACGGCCGCACTCAGTCCTTCCAGACGGCCTGCGGGTTTCCGCTCCAACTCAGGAGTCAATGAGTTGCCCACCAAAGGGCTTTGCCAATTCCCGGACTTTCCGCCTTCTTTCGTCCGCAAGAATATATCACTTAATTGCAGAACGGGATCGATCGCTTTCACGAGGTCGTAGATGCACAGAAGGGCAGCATTCACCCCCAGTAAGGCTTCCATTTCCACACCGGTCTTGGCAGTCGTGCTTGCTTCGCACAGAACCAGGACTGAGGAGTCCGGTACGTCCACGGCACACGAAACGCGAACTGCATCCAGACCCAACGGGTGACACAGCGGAAGAATTTCAGCAGTCTTCTTGGCGGCCATAATTCCAGCCACTTCTGCCAACGCAAGCACATCGCCCTTAGGGACAGACTTCTCTAGCACGCGCTGCAAAGTCTCGGGCGCCATTCGAATTCGCCCCTGCGCGACGGCGCGGCGACGAGTCTCCACTTTTGCGCCGACATCGATCATCCGGTAGGAGGCATCATCCGCCGATCGCGGAAAGGTTTTGTGTGATTCCATAATTTCCCTCCTTCAAGAAATGAGTAGGAGCCTTCTCGCTCAAAAGATTCTGAACCGTTTGAATGAGCTCGTCCTTTTGAGAGGGTGATTGAAGCAACGAACGGAGTGATTGTTCGCCTGTCCCGAAAAGACAAAGCCTCAAAGCACCCCGACTGTTGATGCGTAATCGATTACAGTTTCCGCAAAATCCTTCTGAATAAGGCGCAATAATGCCTATTTTCCCTAAGGAATCAGAATGACTGAACTCGACTGCTGGACCATCGCCGTCACGTCGCGCTTCCGGAAACCAGCCCGCCCTCAAAAGCTCAAGCCGAAGCGTGCCCGCGGAAACGTGATGGCGATTGAAAAGGTCAGCATTTTCGCCGGTGCGCATCAGCTCTATGAAGCGGACACTCACCGGCCGCGCTTTTACCCAGTCGAGAAATCGCGCAAGGTCTTCTGGGCGATCGTTCAGACCCCGCATCAAAACTGCATTGAGCTTTACTCGTTTGACACCGAGATCGATGACGGCCTGAATGCCCTCGAGTACTTCAGACAACCGGTCCATGCCGGTGATCTGATGGAAGGCACGAGGATCGAGGCTATCGACACTGATATTGAAAGCTGAAACCCCTGCATCAACGAGGGGACGAGCTAACGAACGAAGCCTGTAGCCGTTGGTTGAAAGCGCGACTTGGCGAATCCCGGAGGTGGCGGTCACGAGACGCGCGATCTCAACTAAATCCCCGCGGACGCTCGGCTCGCCCCCGGTGAGGCGCACTTTCCAAAATCCCATGTCAGCAAAACCTGCGACGAGATTCCCTATTTCATTGAGGCGTAGGGGGTTCTCGGCGCGCAGCCCGGCCTGGGAATCCAGAGCCGGATATCCGTTCGGTAGGCAGTAGACGCAGCGAAAGTTGCAAACGTCGGTTACAGAAAGCCGAAGGTACTGAAACCTGCGACCGTGAGAGTCCTGGGTGATCAACTCGAGCGCTCCAGAGGCTTAAATCAAGAAAGAATGCCGATGTGGCTTCTTGGAACGGCCCGATGATTCCCTGAGTAGCGGGTTTTTTCCAGTAAGAACTGGCTCAGCTGGGCCCTCCGGAGCGCGCGGAGGGCCGTTTTAAGGCGCGTTCGTGAGCGTGAAAGCGTTCGACCCACCTTCCGAGAAAGTCTTCAGGTCTCCCGAGGACGAGGGTCGGTATTTCTGAACCATCATATTGCTCGAGTTCATCACATCAATGGCAACGTAATAGCTGCCGGCTGATGCTCCAGGGCAACTGACGGTTACAGTTCTGGTGAGCGGCGTTGTGACATTAATGGCTGTTGACTGGCAATTGACGCGACCCGTTGATTCACCGAATGGATTCATGCTCGTCGGATGGAGAGCCGCCATCAAGTTTCCAGAAACCGCACCGGTAAAGGTCACTTGGAAAGTGGAACTGAGCGCAGTGCCACCTCCTGTGCCACCTCCTGTGCCACCTCCTGTGCCACCTCCTGTGCCGCCTCCTGTGCCACCTCCTGTGCCACCGCCAACCGAGGTGAGTCCGTACATCTGCGATGACCCTTCGGTAATCGGAATAGCGCTCAATTCGGCCGAAACCCGATACATATGAGTCATCGCTCCGGAAGCATCCTTAATATCGATCGAAGCGAAAAAACTATCGCCCGAAACGGCGTTTGGACAAGACGCAGTAAACGCAAGAGTAGACGCTGAAACACTCGTCAAGCTCGCAGTACAATCGAAGCGAGACGTATTGAAACCGAGGTCCTGAAAACCATTTCGATCATTTTTCGACAACAACACGGTGATTGAACTCGCACCGGATAAACCCGATCCGCTAGCAGAGCCACTAAAGGTCAAACTCGAACTAGCCCCGGAACTTGAAGACGGACTTGGACTAGGGATCGGAGTAGCGCTCCCCGAGGGACTTGGGTAAGGCCCTGGGGTATCCGTTCCAGACGGGCTTGGACTCGGCGAAGGACTCACAGTGGGACTCGGCCAGGATCCAAAGCCGATTCCGACCGCAAACCCAGTGATTTTCGTCTCGGATATGCCCCTACCTGCAAAAGAGTTCGATAACTCTTGAGCAAGATCGGACAAGGACAAAGTTGGCGGTGAAACCCCGTCGGGCGGAGTCTGAATCGCACCCGTCAAAGCAGTGTAAAGACCCGTGCTAAAGGTAGCAGGTACATTCCAAGCCATGGCCTGACTCAAACCCACAGTTGCGACATCAGTAACCAGATCAGAAAGCAAAGACGACCCACCAATATCACTTACAGTCTGCATCATACGATTCATGAAACTGACGTAACAGGTTTCGATCAACTCCAGATCGGCGTCAGAGGGCACACTTGTGCCACCACTCCGGCTCGTCCCGTACATCATCCCGTTCATGATCGAGGAGCCCACCGCTGACATCAACGCCGAGGCGTCCACATCGCCTGATGCCGTCGCCACTGGCAAGAATGACAATCGATTCTCCAAACCCTCCTATCGCATCGGACCTCAACGCGGCAGGAATCGAGGGAAGCATTTGCCCCACTGCCTCAGCAAGTAGGCTCGATATTTCAGAAAAATCCGATGAATCTGGCAACGATCGATAGATCGATTCCGCCACAACTTGGGGAACGCGCACGAAGAAAGCAACAATGAGAATTGAGTCCTCACCTACAGACTCGGTCAAGGCTAGGCCTGAGAAATAAAAGAAAACGGAGGCTAGGGAACCAGGGCTCGTCGTGGCGCCATCCAAAACAGAGGCAACGTCCTCTACCGTGGTTTCAGTTTCACTCGTTCCAGAGGTTTCAACAGGCGGGGAGTCCGAAGGAGAACGAGAAGAGGAGGGAGCCCCCGAACCGCCTTCGGGAGCGAGAGGATGATAGCCGCGTGCACCTAAAAGTCTCCGAGCTTTCTGAACTCGGGTCGTCGTTACGCCGCTCAAAAGCGCAACCGAATCAGCCAGTGCCTGGCTTGCGATCTGATCCGCTTGGGACTCGGAAAACCCCTCTTCAACGAGGGCTAAACGAAGATCTTCTCCCATGGACTCAACCGCAATCACCGCTTC
>CANMSW010000169.1 GCA_947500275.1 Bacteriovoracaceae bacterium
ATCCCAAGCTCATCTCGAGTGCCGAAAATCTCGTTCGAGAAACTTTGAAGCGCTATCGCCCGAAGGTCGCGATCCAGAAATACGTGCCGCTTCGTTCGATACCTAAACCGATCCCCTCGCCCTTAGCGACAGCATCGCCGTCCCCTGAGTCCGGCTCACCTGCCGCCCGCGAAGCCGAAGCCAAGGCCGACCAGGAAAAAATCGATAACCTGAAAACGTTTCTCCCTCTCGTAGGCACCCTTCTGGGTGCGGCTATCCTCGCGCTTGGATTCTTCCCCATCGCTCGCGCCGTCAAGGCATCTGCGCTTTCACTCGCCGAAGCTTTCAAGTCGATGCCAGCGTCCTTTGCGAGCACCGTGAACCAAAAGAATACGGCACCCATGGGTCCGGCCGAGAACCCGCGGGAAAAGAAGGATAAAGCCACGGAGTCGGAAGCCGACGCACCGAAACCACCTCCCCCTCCAGCGCTACTCAAAGACTACCCGCGCAACCTAAAACTCTTGAAACAAGTGCTTGGCGAAAGCGCTTTTCCGATCGTTCAAGCTCTGCGGGATTCAGAAGAAGATATTGCCGGCCTAAAATGGCTCATTCCAGCGCTGTCGACCGAAGAACAGGAAGTCCTCAAACGATCCCTGGGAACCGAGAGACTGAACCGTCTGATGTCACTCGCAGGACAGTCCGCCTCCACGACTGATCGCACGGGATGGCTTCAGGACTTTGTAGAACGCGTTTTGCTGACTCGGCTCCAGGGGGGTTCATTGGTTCAGAAAGCCTTAGGACCTGAAAAAACGATTCGCCTCTTTCTGACTCCTTCTCAGATCTTTGCCCAAGCAGTTCGTCAAGCAGGCACCGCGGCAGCGTGGCGTCTATTCATCGACCTACAGGACAAAGGCCACCTTGAACAGCTCCTCGCACAACTCCCACCAGAAGAGTGGAAATTAGTAATATCGGCCACGCAGACCACTGAAGCTGAAATTCAAGAAGCAGCGCAGACTGTAGAGTCTATCATCGCGGAGCTCGAGCAGGTTGATGCGGGCTCACAAAAGCGTGCCGAGTACCTTAAATCGACACTCTTGGATCCCGTGATTCACCTCGTTCTTTCCAAGCCGCTCACTGAGGATGAAGCATTCTTAGGAAATCTCAGTGCAAGCGCGCCGGAGCTCGTCGTGATGATCCGAACAAAGATATGGACCGCGCGCGAGGTCCGAAGGGTACCTGTGGAGACCTTGCGAGAAACGGTCATGAATCTCAGCTCGGAACAAAGAGGGCTACTCCTCTACAGCTTGCCCGAATCGGAAGCGGCACATATCGAATCAGCACTGCCCGAGGGGAATGCGCGAACTATTTTAAGCTCACAAGTCAAGAAGCTCAGGGCCCGCAACGACGCTACCGAACAAAAAACTGCGATTGCTCTCGGACGTCAGTTTCTGGATTTTCTCCGAAGAGAAGCCGAGCGGGGCAGAATATCACTTTTGCCTGAAGAAACCGGATCGAAACAGGAAGCAGTAGCCGGAACCCAAGAAACGCAGGCAGCTTAGCAGTAGTCCAATGAGGAGCGCCGAACACGCTCCTCATACTCGTTAAGCCACACGGATAGCCGGACTGACGAGCGGCACCGGAGCTCCATCTTCCCCAATGGCTTGAACCGGACATCCTTTCATCGCTTCCTGGCAGCGCCGAACCTCGGCTGGGGAAGTCGGCTGCTTCACGAGACACGAGTGCCCCTCGACTTCGTCCATTTGAAAGTGCCGTGGGGCGGTCGTGCAACACTGGTTGCATCCGATACAGGTGCGATCGACATAAAACTGCCCTTTCGCGTTCTTGGGCCATATATTCTTACGATTAGGCATTTTGCTCTCCGAATTCTGAGTTCGATACGGTCGAATCCGCCGCCGGCAGGTAGCGCCAAATAACGCTCTCTCTATCGACCGTTTCCGCAGGATTCCTGACCCTGCCCCCCTGAACTTCCTGTGAACTTTGTTCTTCATCAGGCTCCCGTTATGAAGAACTCCTGAAGACTAAGCGAGAGCCTGGAGCAATTCTGCGGTTCGACCGAAATAGGGAGTAACGAAAGCCTGCGAGGGAGCAGCATGTCCCCAGAACCCATTCAGAATGAAATCTCGTTTTACGACTCGGTCGGTGGCCGCCGCGTCATCGAGCGCGTCCATCGAATCTTTTACAATCGAGTCTATGCCGATCCTTGGTTGAAACAGTTTTTTGGTCACATCGGGCAGGAGATTATCGAAAGCCAACAGAATGCTTTCATGACTCAAGCCTTCGGCGGTCCGCAGCTCTATTGCGGGGCCTTCCCCATTCCCGCTCACAAGCATATGTATATTACTGAAGAACTTTTTCTCCATCGGCACGCGCTACTCAAAAAAGCGCTCGAGGAGGCCGGGGTGCCAAAAGCCTACATCGACAAATGGCTCATGATCGATGGGAGCTTTCGCAAAGGCATCGTCAAACTCGCAAAAGAGAATTGTCAAAAGCGGCATTTAGCCGACGAAATCTTGGATTTCAGGAATCCGACAGGGGTCACTGAAAGAGCTGAATCACGAAAATGACAGGACCTGCAAAAAATGTAACTCCTTTACAAAAATTACAGGTCCTGTCATTTTTGTAAAACATGCCTCATTTTAGAGAACGACACGCCTTGTCCCTGATCGAGAATGCTCTCCGCCTCAGCCCGCTGGTCGGGCTCATGGGGCATCGACAAGTGGGCAAGACAACTCTCCTGGAGCGAGTGGGGTGCAGTTATCACGTGCTCGACACACAGTCCGTACGCCTTGAAGCCGAGACTGATCCTCATGCATTTCTCGCGAAGCGAGCTGGAAGGCGTGTCGTTCTCGATGAGTGTCAGGTAGTTCCCGCCCTTTTTCCGGAACTCAAGGAGTGGGTGCGTACCCGTAAAACTCCGGGTCAATTCATCCTCTCCGGCTCGGTCCGGTTTTCGTCTCGGGAGGCGATTCGTGAGTCCTTAACAGGACGAATTGTTCAAGTGGAACTGCTACCGCTCACGCTCTCCGAGATCCTGGAGCGAGACCGATCCGATGAGGTCCGGCGTCTGATGAGAGCCGAGCGATTTCACTCACGCATCTTCCGCGAGGACCGAACCTCCTGGCCTAAAGTAGCCTCAGCAGCCGAGAAGTATCTGTCCGCTGGCGGCCTTCCGGGAGTCTGCTTCTTGCGCGACGAGAAGCAGAGAAAGCTCCGCCTTGAGGACCAGGTTTTGACGATTCTGGATCGCGACCTCCGAATGGTCCGAAAGATCACGGTCCCATTGATGGATTTGCGGACCCTCACTTCCGCGTTGAGTGAGATGCAAGGAGACCCGCTCGATTACACGGAACTGCGGCGCAAAAGCGGAATTTCAACGCCGACCATCAAGAAGATCATTGCAGCCTTGGAGGCGGTTTTTGTCATTCGACTCATTCCGATCGAAGGGGGAGGGAGTCGCGGGAGTATCGTGATTTTTGAAGATCTAGCCGAGCGCATCCATCTCTCGCAGCGTCCCATCCCCGTAGATGAACGCTTCAGTCACCTTTGTTTTCACGAAATTCGGAGTCAACTTCACTACCAACCTGGGGCAACTTGGTCACTGATCCATTACCGAACAAGAGGCGGAGCGCGCGTGCCCTATGTCTTTCGATCCGAGAACTCCGTTTTGGGCGTGCTTCCGCTGGAGTCCCCGGATGACTTCGACCGATACTCTGGATCAATTCGAAGCTTTTTCGGACATTTCGCAAACGCCAAACTGTTAGGGATTTATCCGGGCGGCCGTGCGCCCGCAATTCGGTCTGAGCGAGTGGCTCTCGCCCCTTTGGCGGCCCTCGTTTGAATGGCGTTGACTGAGGCAGATCAAGGAAGGGGGCCGAGCCGAATCGGTTGATGGTTCACCCTTCGAGCCGATGCTGCTGAGGTGTGCCCATGAAGGCTTCGTCTCCGACTGAAATCGCAAGCTCCCCCCCTTTGTGAATCAGAGTCCACGTGTTCTAAGATCTAACTCTATGAAGCTCTTCGGCACGAAAAGACTGACGTTCGAACTTCGGTGGCGAGACTGGGCCTATCGAAAATTGCGAATCCGGTCGGGACTACCGAATTCGCCGGTGAAACCGCACCCGAGCATTCAGGAGCACCTCTTCTATCCGGCAATTTTGAAGGAAGCGCTCACAGAACCCGAGCGACAAGACATTTCCCATTGGATTGACGTGGGCTGCCGAAACTGGGGCTACCTGCCCGGCTGCCTCCCAGCACTTCCCACTCTCGAATCTGGGGTGGGCGTTGAGCGGGATCCAGGCCGAATCTACTGGAATGGCTATTACCGCGGGGACTACGCCGAGGCTGCGGCCCTTCAATCCAGTACCCCCACCCGCACCCTGCGCTTCGTGCCAGGCAATTTTCAGAGTCTGACTCCAACCCTGGGTTGGAGTTTGGACTCAAAGCCCGTAAGCCGAAGTCGATTGATCACTCATTTTTTTCCATTCGTCTCCGAACGGCCCTGCACCCAATGGGGCCTTCCGATTGAGTATTCGAACTTCACGCCGCTCGCTTCTCACACCTTAGATCTCCTCAGCGCAAAAACGCAGGGAGACCCTATAGACCTCTACTGGCTCAGTCTGCACCAAGGAGAGTGGGAAGCTGATATCGCACGAGAAGTCTGGACGGGGCTTGGATGCTCCTTCACAGAGAAGAAACTCAACCCCAGCTCCCTTGCGGGAAACTGGCCCAGCCGTCATCCTCTCTTCCTTCTAGTGGGGCGGGTGAAAAAAACCTGACTCTCACCGAGAGCGCGCGGTCAGATCACCCAATCCCCTTCAGGTCTCCGCCTTCGGCTCAGGCTTCTTCGAGACGATATGGACTTCGCGCATCTGCTTCTCGGTCACTTCGTTCGGAGCCCCCATCAGCAAGTCTTGCGCTTTCCCGTTGAGAGGGAACGCAATGACCTCGCGGATATTAGGTTCATCCAAGAGCAGCATCACCATACGGTCGATTCCGGGCGCAATACCACCGTGCGGCGGCGCTCCGTAAGCAAACGCATTCCAGAGGGCAGGGAATTTACTCTCGATCACTTTCTCTTCGTACCCTGCAATCTCAAAGGCCCGCTTCATGATATCGCGGCGATGATTTCGAATCGCGCCGGACGAAAGCTCGATGCCATTACAGACCAAGTCGTATTGATAAGCCACGATTTCGATCGGATCTTTATGATTCAGAGTCTCAAGACCCCCTTGCGGCATCGAGAACGGATTGTGAGAGAAATCGACTTTCGCATCGTCTTCATTCCACTCAAACATCGGGAAATCGACAATCCAGCAGAACGCCCACACGTCCTTGCGAATGAGATTCAATTTCTCAGCGACCCACGCGCGAAC
>CANMSW010000170.1 GCA_947500275.1 Bacteriovoracaceae bacterium
CCATGACGACAGTGACGTCTTTCTTTAGATCGAGAACCAACGCCTCGATCTTCATCGTGGAGACCGGATCCAATGCACTCGTAGGCTCGTCCATCAGTAGCACGGGCGGAGACACGGCCAGGGCGCGCGCGATACAGAGCCGCTGCTGCTGCCCCCCCGAAAGGCTTGTCCCGGGCGCTTTCAACTTGTCCTTCACTTCATCCCAAATCGCCGCTTGCTTCAGAGATTTTTCGACGACCTCATTCAAGAGTACCCGATTACGGATGCCAGCAAGGCGCAGGCCCGCGGCCACATTATCGAAGATACTGAGCCCAGGAAACGGGTTCGGCTTTTGAAAGACCATCCCGATCTTCCGCCGAACTGCGACCGGATCGATGCCCCGCGCGTAGATATCGTCCCCCTCCAGTAAAACTCGCCCTTCCACGCGTGCGCCTTCCACTTCTTCATGAAGGCGATTCAAACATCGAATGAAGGTGGATTTCCCGCACCCGGAAGGCCCGATCAAGGCCGTCACAGCATGGCGCTGCGCTGACAAACTGACCGACTTGACGGCATGGTGATTTCCAAACCAAGCATTCAGTCCCTGAACCTCTAGAACGGAGGATTCGGACTGCTGCTTTTTCTCAGAGGGATTCATCGACACACTCATGTTCGCTTCCTCAAAATCAGCCTCGTCAACAAATTCAACGAAAGAACAAAGGCGATCAAAACGAAGGCACCCGTCCAAGCTTGCTGATGCCATTCCTCAAAGGGACTGATCGCATAGGTATAGATCTGGACTGGGAGCGAGGCAATCGGCTGATCGATTCCGCGGCCCCAGAACTGGTTGCTAAAAGCAGTAAACAGTAACGGTGCCGTTTCCCCGGCGGCACGAGCAACGGCTAGCATCACACCCGTTGTGATTCCGCCCGCGCTACCCGGCAGCAAAATCCTCAAAATCATTTTCCACCGCGGAATCCCCAGGGCGAGGCCAGCCTCGCGCACATGCACCGGGACGAGCTTGAGAATCTCCTCCGTGGACCTCGCGACAATCGGGATCATCACAATCGAGAGCGCCACCCCGCCTGCCATCGCCGAAAAATGCTTCATGGGGACCACAATGAGCGCGTAGGCAAAAAGACCCACGATGATTGAAGGAACACTGGTCAGCACATCCACACTGAAACGGGTGAAGCTCGCCAATCTTCCGGTTCCAAACTCAGAGAGAAACACCCCGACGGCGATTCCAAGCGGCACTCCGAGTCCGCTCCCTAAAGCCAAAAGCACGGCCGTGCCCACGAGCGCATTGGCCATACCTCCGCCCGACTCCCCTACGGGCGCCGGTAATTGGGTGAAAAAATCCAAACTCAGACCCGCAAACCCCTGCTTGAGCGCATAAATAAAGACTGCAATCAGCGGCGTAATCGCAAGGATCGCGGCGAACACCAGGAACGAGAGAAAAAGCACGTTCTTCACTTTGCGGCGAGAATCTCGCGCCGCCAGTTGATATCGAAAGCGAGAAAGAGCGGAAACTGAGGGTGCACTCATGGACGCACCTCAATAGACGCAGTTTTCGACAGGGTCCCCAGCTTACCGCGTTTCGGGCCCGACGCCACTCGCCTCATCACGGCGCGAGCGCCCGTGTTGATGACGATCGAGACCAAGAACAGCGCAAGTCCCGTCGCGGCCAACGCCGACAAATGCATCTCGGCCGAAGCTTCGGCGTACTCATTGGCAATCACACTTGCCATCGTCTGCGCTGGCGCAAAAAGAGAAGCTGCGATCTCGGCTCGATTCCCAATCACCATGGTCACGGCCATCGTCTCGCCTAAAGCACGACCGAGCCCGAGCACCACTGCGCCCAAAATCCCTGAAGGAGAACTTCCTAAAACACCCCACGAAATCGACTCCCACCGGGTTGCACCGAGCGCGAGCGCCGCTTCGCGATTCGCCACAGGGACCGCTCTGAACACTTCACGACAAAGCGAAGCGATCGTGGGCGTGATCATGATCGCTAAGATCAAGCCTGCGGCAAGCATCCCGACGCCGTAGGCGGGCCCCTGAAACAAGGGAAGAAAGCCTAAAAACTTCCGAAGGAGTGGCCCCAAGGAGACTCGAATCCATGGCGCAAGAACAAAAATCCCCCAGAGTCCGTAAACCACACTGGGGACTGCCGCCAGCATCTCGACCAAAAAACCAATCGCAAGTGATATACGACTCGGTGCCAGTTCCGTAAGGAAAAGAGCGACCCCTACACTGACCGGTACCGAAAGAAGCAACGCAAGGAAGGACGAAACTAAGGTCCCGTATGCAAACGCGCCCGCTCCGAAGCTCTCGGCCACCGGATCCCATTCAGTCGATATAAAAAAGCTCAGCCCCATCTTACTCAAGACAGGGCTCGCTTGCTTCGAGAGCTGAAAGAAAATCCCACCAAGAATCGCAATCACCGCCAGGGCGCACAGCCTGAGCCCCCAGTGAAATCGGCGATCCCCCCGATGCGCATCCCTCCGAGAAGAGCCAAAAACTCCTCTCGCTCGACGGGACGAGGTCTCTTTCGCTGAACTCATTCGGCTTTAACCAGAGCCACGCGAGCCAGCGCCTTTTGAACTAAGGTCTTAGGCAAAGGTGCGTACCCCAAAGGCTCTGCCAACGTCTGACCGTTTTGAAGTGCCCACTGAAGGAACTGACTCATCACTTTCTGTTTTGCTTTCGGCATCGAGACCGGAATCAAAAGGTAAGTGAAACCTGAAATCGGGTAAGCGCCCTTGCCCTCGGCGTCGGTAATCGAAGCGCGGAAGTCTTCCGGGATCGACTTCAAGCTCACGGTCGCCGCAGCCGTCACGCTCGCTGCCGTTGGGACCACAAACTCACCTGCCCGATTCTTCACAGCGGCAACCGGAAGGTGGTTACTTTTCGCGTAAATCAATTCCACATACCCGATCGAACCTGGACTCTGTTTAATCAAGCCCGTTACGCCTTCGTTGCCTTTGCCACCCAGGCCAGTCGGCCACTTCAGCGCAGGCCCAGCACCCACTTTCGTTTTCCACTCAGGACTCACTTTAGCGAGCCAATCGGAGAAGATTGCAGTCGTCCCACTCCCGTCGGAACGATGGGCCACGAGGATCGGCTCATCGGGGAACTTCACACCTGGATTCGCAGCGACAAGGGCAGCGTCTTTCCATTCGGTGATCTTACCCATGAAAATACCGCTCACGATTTCGGGCGTCAGTTTCAGGTCTGTTTTGAGACCGGGAAGATTGTAAGTGAGCACCACAGCTCCCATGACCATTGGGAAATGCAAAAGCGCCGGCTTTGCCTTGGCGAGCTGCGCATCGGTCATCGGGGCATCACTTGCCCCAAAATCGACCGTGTGATCCATCACCTGGCGAATTCCGCCCCCACTTCCAATGGACTGGTAATTGATCTCGGCCTTGGACTCGACTTTTTTGAATTCAGAGAACCATTTCGAATACAGCGGATAGGGAAACGTCGCGCCGGCGCCGTTCAGCAGGAGCGTCTCGGCCCGAGCGGCTTGGCCGAAGGACGCCACGAACATCAGGAATCCAACCGAGGAAGTGATTACGGAACGGGAAAGCTTGAAGTTCATTTGCGAGTTCTCCGTGAAGTGACCTGCGACCGAGTTGCTGCCTTCTTGCCTTGATTTAAGGGAATCGTGCCTCGGGAACTCCCGAGGATCAAATCAAACCTGACCGACTCTTAAAACGGAGCCTCGGATCCTTGTGTCAGGATTTGGTTAGGAAGTTCATGACACGCGGGTTGCCAATTCGGGGTTTTCTCGGGGATAGTGAGCGCGACACATCAACGACTGAGAAAGGCATACTCCGCCATGCACGGAACCCCTGGATTTCTGAGCGACCTTGAAGCTCGCGGCCTCGTTAAACAAACGACCTCACCCGAGCTCGGCGCTACGCTCGACGCCCACCCCCTCACTTTATACTGTGGCTTTGATCCCACTTCCGACAGCTTGCACGTCGGGAGCTTGCTTCCTTTATTGACCCTCAAGCGCTTTCAAGACGCAGGACATCGAGTGGTTGCAGTCGTAGGAGGCGCGACCGGAATGATTGGGGATCCTTCCGGAAAGTCCCAGGAGCGCAATCTTCTCGATGAAACGGCCATTGCCCGGAATCTAGCCGGCATCCGAAAAGTCATTGAGCGATTCTTGAAGCTCGACGGCGCGAATCCGGCCATCGTCGTCAATAACGGCGATTGGTTCCGCGACATGAGCTACATCCGCTTCCTTCGGGACGTCGGCAAACACTTCACCGTCAACCACATGCTTGCGAAAGAAAGTGTCCGCGCCCGTTTAGAGGACCGCGAGCATGGCATCTCTTACACCGAATTTTCTTATATGCTTTTACAAGCCTACGATTTCTACCACTTGCATCAAGCCGAGGGATGCCGACTTCAAGTGGGGGGATCGGATCAGTGGGGGAATATCACCGCGGGAGTCGAATTGATCCGCCGCATGCACTTTGTCGAGCACGGTGCATCAGCAGAAGAAGCCGCCCCTGAAGTTTTTGGACTCACTTGGCCCCTCCTCACAAAATCGGACGGAACCAAGTTCGGAAAAACCGAGGCCGGTGCCGTTTGGCTGACGGCCGACCGCACGTCCGCTTACCAGTTCCATCAGTACTTCCTGCAGACGACGGATACCGATGTGATATCACTTCTGAAGCAACTGAGCTTTCTCCCTTTGAGTGAAATCACGACGATTGAAGAGCAGATGAAATTGGCACCTGAAAAACGAGAAGCCCAACACCGCCTGGCCGACGAACTCACGCGCTTGGTGCATGGGGAAGCCGAATGGGCGCGCGCATTAAAAGCTTCGAAGGCTCTTTTCAGTGAAGACGTCCGCGGCTTAGATGAGGCCACCCTCCTGTCGGTCTTTTCGGGAGCACCGAGCACACGCGTTGCACAAGCGCGGCTCCAGGACGGAATCCCTCTGATCGACCTCCTGGCCGAATCCGGACTTTGCGCATCGAAGGGCGCAGCTCGGAAAGAGATCCAAGGAGGTGGCGTTTACCTCAACAACGAGCGCATCACGGATCTCTTGGCGCGGGTAGAAAACAGCCACTTAATCGCCGGAAGATTCGTGGTCCTCCGTCGCGGAAAGAAGACCCACCAATTGGTTGACTTTCATGCGTGAGGCCGCACAAGAGTTAAACGCCGTAGTTGCAGGGCTCTGGCTCACCGCCCTGATCCCCATCGGCCTGATACCGAGCTTCGGTTTTTTTACTTGGATCGAGCGCAACTGCACGCTTCCCGTGCTGCCTCTCACTTTAGGTTGGCCTTGGATCGACGGG
>CANMSW010000171.1 GCA_947500275.1 Bacteriovoracaceae bacterium
ACCTCGAGGCTTCTGGTCACACCGTCGTGGAAGGAACCGACGGCATTCACGGACTCGAAGTCATTCAAGCTACCAACGATGCCCGACTGGTGATTTGCGACGTGAACATGCCTCGAATGGATGGACTCACGATGTGCGGAAAGCTCTTTGAGATTCGTGGCGGAAAAAGCGTCCCTATTCTAATCCTCACGACCGAGTGTAGCCCCGAAATGAAAGAAAAGGGTAAAGCCGCAGGGGTGGTGGCCTGGATCACCAAACCACACACCCCCGAGAAACTGAAGGCGGCAGTGGAAAAACTCACTAGTGCAGCCGCTTAACCATCCCGAGAGGCTGGGGTGCACGATCCAAAGCCGCTTGCGTACGGATCCCCAGCTTTTCGACGAGCAAGGACAAGATCAGGCGTGGAACTTCCTGTCCTGACTGCTTGGGCGTCACTTTCCGCAGCTGGGGCTGAGTCTCGTCTCCTTGAGTTGTCAATCGGAGATCGACCTCACCCCCGGCCGTGGTCCATTCGATCACAACACCCAAGTCATTGGCAGACTCGATAATGCGCTGCCGGGTCTCGGCAACCGCTTCGACAACCTCCGGCGCAACTCCTACGCGGATATGAGGTATTTGCTCATTGGGCAAGCGCAGACCAAACGTACATTTCAGTCGATTCGGAGTCCACTCGACTTGGCCACCATGTTGCCTCAGCACCATCCACGCCGATGGAAGGGAGCACTTGAGCACCCACGAGAGAGGGAGCTCTTGTGGCGAGGCGCTGGACCCGTTCTGTCGCTCCATGACGACAGAAATAGCTGCTTCCTCTGCGTCCACACTCACTTGCAAGCCCTCAGAACCCCCCGCTAACCAGGCCTGGGTCAGCGTGTTGACCGAAGAAGACGCGCGCCGCATGTCACCAATCCAAACTCCGCGCCCCCTCTGGTTTGCCAATCCATTACGGACATCACTGACGACAGAAACCCTTCCGCTGTCCGCAACTGTCAACGCTTGGGCAAAATGACTCGAAACAAGTGAAAGTGGCTCTGACCTACGGCCCATCTCTTCGCTCAGAACTTTTCCGATCCGCATCACGAATCGCGCACCGCCCTGCTCTCGATTCTCAACGTAAACAGTGCCACCGAGAGACTCAACCTTCTCCTTGACGACATTCAACCCTACACCCTGACCGCTAATCTCAGAAAGTTCTTCAGCAGTACTGAGGTCACGCCTGAAAATCAGCTGCATGACATCGTGAGGAGACATGCGAGCAAGGTCATCCAAACTCAACTCTCCGCGGCGCAATGCCCCCCTCTTCACCTTCTCGACATTCACACCTAGCCCATCATCAAAAATCTCGAGCTCCAAGAAAAGTCCCGCATCTCGAACATTCAACTGCACCAGACCCTCGGGGCTCTTGCCCGAACTCACACGTTGCTCAGGCAACTCAATCCCGTGAGAAACAGCGTTATTGTAAATATGAAGCAGGCACTCACTGATCGCATCTCGCACGAGGGGCGCCACCCAGACTTGAGGACACTCGACTTGCACTCTCACTTTCTTATGCAGAGTCTCCGCGGTGCTCTGAACCCGCACTCCAATCGAGTCGCGGACCGAATCAAGAGTGACAAAACTCCCCCCCAACAAAGCAATCGAGTGCTGTTCCGATCGAATCTGTCGAGATAGCGACTCTTCTTCGGCCAAGATCTTACTTAAACTCTCGAAGATCAAGCGAACCTGTTCGGGCTGAATCATGACCGCAGCCCCAGCAGCGTTTGCACCTCTTTCCGTCGAGCGCTTACGGAGGATTAAAGCCTCATATAATCCCTGAAGCTCATTCCATTCATTTTCAATCAAGCCGATCTCTGAGGAAACCCGATCCCAATCCGTCTTCTTCAGCTCTTCTTCCTCAAGGATACTCTTAATGAAACGCTCAAGCTCATGACTGGTTACTTTAAGGAAGTCAAAGCCGAGGATGCGACCATTGCCTTTGATATTATGAAGCGAATTAACTAAGGTTTTCGTATCTTTTTTCAGCGCAGCGGGACTGAGTTGACGAATGACTGGATCCAACTCGCCAAAACAAATTTCCATGACATCAGGGGCACAGCGCTGAATCTCATTGACGCGCCTGGAGATCTCACCCAGCCGCATACTCTCCAATTTTTCTTCGCGAAGTGCCCTTTCTCGATCCGTCTGATCCTCGACCAAAATCAAAAGTTTAGTGACACAGTCATTTTGAACGACGGGCTGAAAAAACAGACCCAAAGTACGCGTCACTTCGCCCTGGCTACCCGAGGTATTGATTTTAATTTGCTTCGGAACTTGATGACTGAGAACATCAAAAACGACCGTTTTTGCATTGAAGATGGTAGGAAGAGTTTCGACCGCATTTCGGATATCCGGCTTCATCTCTCTCAAAGATGCGCGAAACAAGAGGTCGATAAAATTCTTCCCTGCAATCTCATCGGTCCCGAAAAGCAATTCAACATAAGCCGAATAACGGGGTTCAATCTTCGACTCAGCATTCACCACGAGAATCCCCAGAGGAATCGTACTAAAAAGCTCCGACAGCGCTTTTTCCGCTTTCCGAATTCCAGAGATATCTTGCCCTAACAAGCAAACATAATGTCCCTTTCTGCGACCAGGCACAAAGAAAGGAGAGATCTTCCAAATAAAGGGACGAGACTCCTTTCCCTCCACCTCAACAGGGAGTTCGAATTCCATCAAATCCTTCTCACCTTTGAGAACGCGCTCCACATAGGACATCATGAGCGCCCAACCCGTAGTCGAGAACAAGCTCTTGAACTTCTTGGAGAGCACGCGCTCGTGCGCCACTCCAAACTCAGTAGCAAGATAGGCGTTCCCCTTCAGAATGACCCCCGACTCGTCCATCACGAGGAAAAAACCAGGGAGCTGATCTAGGATTTCGTCAACTCGAGTCTTAGACCACTCTAAGACTGATAGAATTTGTTGCGTTGCTTGTAAGTCAGAATTTTTGATGCTCATAAAAACTCGATATCTCCGTTGTCTTCGTGCTTGGTACTCACTTCGTCGAAATTTAAATTTTCAAGTTTGGACGCCTCTTGAACTTCAAATAAGGTGGAGCAAACAATCTCTCCATGCTCGCTCTTAAACTTCCAACACGCACTAAAGGCACGAACTCCATCTGCCTTCGGAAAAAAAACCTCGTCAAAACCTCGAGTCACCATCGGTAAGCTAATGCCGCACGCTGCTCCTTGCGAAAGCAAACCCTTTTTCAAAATACCTGCCACCAGATTGCAATACTCCTTTATGTAATCGATCGCTTGAGCACCTTTGACATCATCAAAAGGAACTCCTGTAACTTGAGCGACAAATCGCCGCGCATCCTCTTCCATGAAATGCGCCTTAAAAGTGATTCGAATCGCCTCACCCACCACCAAAATGAGACTCATCCAGTGCCCATAAACGGAGAGGTCACCATCGACACTCTCTTCGGTACAATTCTTGGAGCCAACGTAATAACAGAAAATACTTTGTGCACTCTTTCGAATCAACTCGGAGACTCGAGCCACTCCTGCATCACTTAAACGTTCGATTCCCATCATAGCAAGCACCTGTTGTCGTTATGTATTTCTGCTTGGTTCAACTGCACTGAATTAAAACGAGCTGAACTCTTGGGACCAACTGAATAGGAATAGTTCTCCACCATGAGATCAAGCCGCTCTAAACCTTTTCAAGTAGAATGGCTGAAAATACCGGCAGCTTCAACCTGAAACAATAGAAACTTAATTATAGTTATCAGATTAAACGTCAGAACGATGACACCACTCAAAACAAAGTAGGATACCCAAAATTCGCGATTGATCGTAGCGCGGAAGCAACGACAGACTCGGCCTCGACCAATAGCTCAAGAGCCAGGGACACAATTCGATAAACAATATTCGATAAACAATATTAACTTAAGTTTTCTTGTGATTCTCCAGCGACTCGGTCGCCTTAATTATGCAGCGACTTTGTCGCCCTGGCATATCTTGGGATCGGGGTAATTGAGTTGAACCTTGAGGTTTTGGGGCAGTGTCACGAGTTTAAGCTCGATGGGCTTGCCAGCATAGAAGGCACGCCACGTGAGATTCTGGTAAGTTCTCAACTCAATATGCTGCCCTCGTATTGAATGCTTGAGTGGCGAGTCGAGTTGATAAATTTTTCCATCCCAACTGAGCGTATGATCTCGCTTCACGCTTCGGTATTCTTTTAGGCAAAAGATCTCATTGAGGTCTATTCCCTTTGGTACGGGTTGATAGCGGCTCTCCAGCGAGCTTGGCACTACGGTATTGTTTAGGGCCCAGTAGTTCGGAATGAACTGCTCCCTAAGGTAGGCGTTTGCAGCGGGCACGGACTTAATGTTTCTGACTCTCATCTCCGGAATGATTCGATCTTGAAACGTGTCCCAGGTGCGTTCGATTCGTCCCTTGGCCTCTGCTGAGTGAGCAAAGATAATGCGGATGTTGAGTTGATCGCAGGCTCGCTTAAACTGATTAAAAAATGCTCGTTTACCGCCGCCCCCTAAGCAACCCGCCTTATCGACATAGATGGCGTAAGGTATGCCTTTTTTCTCAATGATCCGTTGTAAAACGGTCATGCAGTTAATCGTATCCTCTGACAGAAAAAACTCGGCATACGGGATATCGCTTGTCGCATCATCGATGGCTGCAATCAAACACCACTGGTCCTTCCCATTGAAGCGGTGAGGAGAGCCATCCATCTGAAGAAGTAAGCCCTCGCTTTGCATCCGTACTCGGCGTGAACGGGCTTTGCCTTTCCCTCTCTTGCGTCGCTTCACCAGATGGCGGTCATGGCACCACCGACGGAAGACGGAGTACGATACCTCAATGTCGTGATTTGCCTTCAAGACCTCTAAGCAATGGGTCATGTTGAAGTCGTAGTACTTCTCCTCAACTAGGTCCAAGACGGCTCTCTTGAAGGCATCACGTGTTTTATTCGAGGGCGCCCGATCCCGATTTCCATGAATCACTCCGAGTAACCCCTTCTTCTCCACTCTTCTCGCCAATCGAGTGACGGTGCGTTCATTTACCGAAAGAAGGCATGCGGTCTCTCGCCGGCTGAGCTTGCCCTGGATGAAATCTGACACAGCCTGATGCGTAAACTGTCCATTCTTAGACATAAAAATCCCCTCGTCTCGATCCATGAGCTCCTCTTCAATCTCTGAATTGATTCAGGAGCTTAGATTAACCAGGGGTGACAGAATCGTTGGAGAATAAGTGGGCGACAAAGTCGCTGGAGAATCACACT
>CANMSW010000172.1 GCA_947500275.1 Bacteriovoracaceae bacterium
ATATCAAAGGCAAAAGACCAACAGGTGAAGACGCGAATGAATTACGTTGGCAAGCCCCGGTTCTCACGGGGGGTCCTTCTTGGGATGGTTCACGCTTTCGGGCCTCGGCTTCGAGTCAAAATGAACAGGAGCAAAGGGAGTCGCTCCAGAGGATCTCCGAGGCCTCCCCTCTTTCGCCGGTCTTCATTGCTCACCATCGCGCGGTCGTTTCTGAAACCTCGCCCTTTCTAAAGGAATGGGTCGATGCGCTTTCAGATAAGCGCGTGTGGGTATCGGGTACAGCCAGTTGGTTTCAACTCGCCCGTCATGGGATTTGGGTCGAAGGCTGTGCCGAAGGTTTTGGGGCTGAACGTGCATTGCAAGAGTGGCTCAGCGCGCGGGCATTACGTCTTCCGGTCTTGAGTTCCTGGTGGGTGCTGACCCACACCGGTGCAGATGCAACCTGGAAAGGGATAACTGCTGACCGGCGCTTGACGGCTTATTCATTGAACTTAGAAAAAAAATCTCCTCAAGCCGTTGAAGAACTCAAGTCGGCACGCCACGTTTTTTGGGCCAGCGGTTCACAGTGGGAGATCTACGGAAAAGAAGCGAGGCTCGATGCGACTCATGCATGCGGACCTGGAAAAACGGCCGAGCTTCTTCGGAAGAAAGGCCTTAAGCCCTATTTGTTTCCAAATTCTGAAGAATGGCGAAAAAGCCTGGGAGCTAAATCATGAGTGAGTCTCGTTTTGGATCCTTGGGTTTGAGGCGGCTGAGGCAAAATGCCCATCTTCGCGAGTTGACTCGCGAGGTTCGCGTGGGTGTTGAGCAACTGATTCAACCGCTTTTTGTGGTTGAGGGTATAGCGCAACGCGAGTCCATCCCGGGGCTAACCGGGGTGTATCGGGATACCTCGGCCACCCTTTTGCGCCAGATTGAACAGGACCTTGAAGCGGGAGTAAAAAAGTTTCTGCTCTTCGGTGTGCCGGGAACGAAAGGAACCACCCAATTTTCCCACGATTTCACGGCGTCTCAGATTCGTGGAATCAAACAGAGATTTGGACAGGATTTGTTTCTCTCCGTCGATGTTTGCTTGTGCTCTTCGACCGAACACGGGCAGTGCGGACTCTTAAATCCAGAAGGTGATCATCTTGAGAATGGTCGTACGGTGCAGGAACTCGCTCGTCAGGCACTCCAGTTTGCGCAAGCAGGCGCAGATTGTGTGGCCCCGAGTGATATGATGGATGGCCGCATCGGCGCGATCCGCGAGGCGCTCGACGGAGCAGGGCTCGACCGCACTCTGATACTCAGTTATTCGGCCAAGTTTCATTCACGTTTCTATGGACCCTTCCGGGTTGCGGCGGATTCGGCCCCCAAGGGTGCAGTGACATTGAAAGATCGGGCCAGTTACCAGATTGATCCAGCTCGCCCCAAAGATGCTCTTCTAAGTTCACTTCGTGACGCCGAAGAGGGCGCTGATCTTCTGATGGTGAAGCCGGGCATGCCTTACTTGGATGTGCTTGCCTCCCTCTCGCAGGAAATTCCATTGCCATGGGCCGTTTACGAAGTGAGCGGAGAATACGCGGCAATTGAGTTGATGGCCGAGAAAGGCCTGATATCTGCTCGGGAGGCCCATCTTGAGGCTTGGACCGCTTTTGTTCGTGCCGGTGCTGCAATGATTATCACTTATGGCGCGCGAAATGCGCGCACTTGGCTTGGTTAATCTCTCGATAATGAAGGAGTATTTATGACAAATCTAAATATATCAAAATCCGAAGCATTGTTTGAACGCGCAAAGAAAGTGGCTCCAGGCGGAGTTCACTCCCCCGTTCGCGGGTTTCGCGGCGTGGGGGGGACCCCTCGTTTTATTCAAGAAGCGAAGGGCGCGTTCTTGAAGGATGTCGATGGAAACGAATATCTTGATTTCTGCATGTCCTGGGGGCCGCTCTTGTTCGGCCATCAGGACGAAGAGATCGCGGACGCAGTGCGCTCTGCCCTGGGTCGCGGCTGGTCCTTTGGAACCGCCGAGCCTTACTCGCTGGATCTAGCCGAGTTCATCACGAAAGAAATCCCGTGGGTTGAGAAAATTCGATTCGTTAACTCAGGAACAGAAGCTGTGATG
Source organism: Bacteriovoracaceae bacterium (assembly GCA_947500275.1). Lineage (GTDB taxonomy): Bacteria > Bdellovibrionota > UBA1018 > UBA1018 > UBA1018 > CANMSW01. Next base: position 2,102 of record CANMSW010000172.1, read on the forward strand.
GCCGCTATCCGCGTCGCCCGCGGAGCCACGGGTCGTAATAAGATTTTGAAATTCGAGGGCTGTTATCATGGCCACGTCGACTCGATGCTCGTGAAGGCGGGCTCGGGTTTGGCTGAGATGGCCTCTCCTGATAGCGCTGGCGTATCTGCCCAAATCGCAGCGGAAACGATTGTTGTGCCACTTGACGATTTAGTCGCGCTGGAGCGAGCTTTGGAGCTCCATGGTAAAGATATTGCTGCAATCATCGTTGAGCCGGTTCCTGCGAATAACGGGCTCTTGCTTCAACGCGAAAACTTTCTTTCCGAATTGATTCGAATAGCCCACAAAGCCGGCACGCTCGTGATCTTCGACGAAGTGATCACGGGTTTCCGAATCTCCTTCGGCGGCATGGCTCAGTACGCAGGTCTGAAGCCAGACCTTGTGACCTACGGAAAAGTGATTGGTGGCGGGTTCCCAGTCGGGGCTTACGGCGGTCGGGCCGAGCTCATGAACTTTGTGGCTCCGAGTGGTCCCGTTTACCAAGCGGGAACATTGAGTGCGAACCCTGTTGCCATGACAGCAGGACTGGCAATGTTGAAAAAACTCAAGCGCGAGAATCCTTATGAACGGCTAGCGACTCAGGCGCGTCAGGTGGGCATCCGGATTGAAGCCATCGCCAAAGACGCAGGCGTCCCTTTAAGGGTCCAGTCCTTCGCCTCCTTGTTTTGGATGATCTTGGGAGACGTCAAAACAACGGACGGTTTGGTTCGTAGTCCCGAGCAAACTCCTGCGATTCAGAAAGAACAATATGCGCGAATCTTCCATCGTCTTCTTTCAGATGGAATTTACTTGGCTCCAAGTGGTTATGAGGTTTCGTTTCTGTCGACAGCGCACACCGATATTCTTTTAGATCGTTTGGTTGACAGCGTAGGAAGAGCTATTCGTCAATGACGGGCAAGGGCGCTCTCTCGACAGTTCCGAATCGCCGAATGCGGTGGATGCTCGCAATCCATCTGCTGTGGGCAGGTTTACTGTCTGGAATTGTTTTCTGGTGGCGCTCAGTGATGTTGGAACAAGCTCAGCGTCTGGCTGAGCTTGAGCAGCAGCTGGGCCTCGCTCAAAACGAGCGCTCGCTTGCCGCTACTCAGCGTATGCTCTGGTGGGAGTCACTGACCGCGTTGGTGCTTCTGTTTTCATTGAGTGCTCTTATTTTTTGGCTGTATTGGCGGGACTCGAAGAGGGCGCGGTCGATTCAAGCCTTCTTTGCTTCCGTAACCCACGAACTCAGAACGCCGCTGACGAGTATTCGTCTTCAAGCCGAGTCGATTGCCGATTCGTCTGAAGGCGCGTCCGAGCATACTCTGAATCTCGTGTCCCGCCTTTTGGAGGACACGCAACGGCTAGAGTCGCAAGTGGAGCGCGTGCTCGAACTTTCACGTGTTGAGGGGGGAGGTCCAGTCCATCTCCAACCGATGAATTTGCGCGGATGGATGAATCGGCTCAGTTACTCGATCGTCGAAGGGTACGCGGGGAAGGTCCGTGTCCATTCGGATAGTTCTGAAACGATATCTGTTTTGGCAGATCCTGCGGCACTTCAGGTCATCATCCGTAATCTCATTGAGAACTCCTTGCGGCATTCTGGACGTGACCCTGTCGAAATTCGGATCTCCGCAGCAGGATCTTTGGGTGGAAGAGTTGCGCTCGTGGTTTCGGATAACGGAATAGGGTTCGACGGCGATTCTACGCTACTGGGGCGTCTTTTTCATCGGGGCAAAGATTCTTCAGGTGCGGGCGTTGGCCTTTATCTGATCCGCGTCCTTATGGAGCGGATGCATGGAAGAGCCGAGTTCATCAGCGGATCGCACGGTTTCGAGGCACGACTTGAATTTATGGAGGCCTCCGCTCATGACTGAGGCCGGAGCATCCAGAGCAAAGTTGCTCGTCGTTGAAGACGAAAAGAACGTAGGGACGACGCTCGTAGAACGGCTCGATCGTGAAGGCTTCGAGGTCACGTGGGTAAAGTCGGTCGTCGAGGCCAAGGGCGCGGTTTCGGGCCAGAGTTTCGATCTTGCTCTTCTGGATGTGGGGCTTCCGGATGGCGACGGATTCGAGGTCGCCCGCTTTATTCGGGAGCGTGCGCTCAAAACCGCGATCGTCTTCTTGACTGCTTTTGGAAATCCGGAAGACCGGATTCGTGGCCTGGAGTTAGGTGCTGAAGATTATATCGTGAAGCCTTTTCATCTTCGTGAGTTACTCCTGCGGATTCAGAACATTATGCGTCGGAGTCTAGCCATCAAGCAGTCCCCTGGCTCTTTGGATCTAGTCCGAATCGGGAGGGCTCGAGTTTGTTTCGCAAAGTTCGAACTTGAGCTCGATGGCGGCGGCGTTCACGTGCTGACTCACAAGGAGCTTTCAGTGCTTAGGCTTTTGCACACTAGGCGAGGCCAGGTGGTGAGTCGCGACGAGATTTTAAATGAAGCGTGGTCAGAGGGCGAGTTTCCCTCCACGCGGACCATCGATAATTTTATCTTACGCCTTCGGCGCTTGATTGAGTTTGACCCTGAGAATCCAACGGTCATTCGCAGTGTACGCGGCGTCGGTTATCAATTGCTGAGTGAAGAGTCCTAAAGGAGCCTGACCCATCATGAATCGTTTTCAAAAAGCAATCCGTCGCCAGAATCCTGGAAGACCTCCCGTTTGGTTTATGCGTCAGGCCGGTCGATATCACACGCACTACCAGGGTCTTCGCGCAAAGTATGGTTTTATCGATCTTTGTAAAATTCCAGAGGTCGCATTCGAGACGACGCTCGGGCCTATTCGGGATTTTGATTTCGATGCCGCGATTTTGTTTTCCGATCTCTTATTTCCACTCGAAGTGCTGGGAATGGGCTTGAGTTATGAACCTGGCCCTAAACTCAGTTGGCATTTGCGGGAAAAATCGGACTTCTCCCGGATGGCTGCGGGGGGCGCGCAGGCTGCGCAGGGGCTACAATATCAAGCCGATGCGATGAAATTGATTCGTGCGGCGCTCCCAGTGGATAAGGGTCTGCTTGGCTTTGTCGGAGGGCCGCTGACTTTGTTTTATTATGCCGCCTCAGGGAGTCACTCGGGCGACTTAACGAGCGCACGGGAAGGCATGAAAGACGGTCGGTTTGAAGGTTTTTGCGAGCGACTCGAGGACTTACTCGCTGCGA
>CANMSW010000173.1 GCA_947500275.1 Bacteriovoracaceae bacterium
GGAATGGCGCCGGCTCGGCCCAAGATCGTCCCCCCAGAATCGTAGGGGATACTTGAGACCAAAAAGATATTGAGAGCGGACCCCTCTGTGCTTGCTGGAACGCCTTCACTCCCCGTCGCAAAGAGACTTGGGGTGTCCTCGAGATCGACATTCGCCCACGCGTCGCCATCCAAAGACGCGTCCCAGTCGAACGCGCGGACTGTTCCCAGATGGACTCCCGAGTTCGTCTGGGAAAGCTGATTTTGGACAATTTCGAAAAGCGCATCCAAATTTCTCTGACCGGCAATCGACGCCGCATCATCGACGTTCTGGGTGCCTACTAGAATCACATTCAAATCGACAGCTCCCCGTCCGGTACCGCCCAAGTCGGAATCTTTCTTAGTAATCAGGGTCAGCTCCACGTCCGAGCGAACCGAAAGCGCCCCATTGCCAGTTGCGGCGGTCGAATCCACGAGGCCACCCACCAAAACATATTCAGCACTATAGGTGCCCGTTTGGAGACCCGAACTGAAAGGACAGGCCATTCGCGAGTTCCCAAGGTTACCACTCCCACTCCAGTGGCAAGTCGGGAAAGTCACGACCCCGATATCGGTTCCGGACGCGGCCTCAAAATGCTGCTCCCACTGGGAGCGCTGTTCAGTCGCTGTGGCACCCAAGAACGCAGAGCCCGCTTGCGGCGCACAAGCTGATATTTCAGAACAGCGTACACAAGGAGAGGCCGAGCCCCCGCAACTCGTCGTTTGCGAGCACGAGTATAATCCCTGACTGAAACAGGAATCAGTCAACTTCACATACTCCGTCCCTGATTCAACGTGAGTCAGCCGAACCAAAACCGGGAGTACGGTCGCGGTCGAATCAATATCAGCGACTTCCGACGTATTCACAGCGCGAGCCGACAACGTGATCGAGCCGCTTGCGCCCAGCGACTCTGAAACCGAAAAAGTGAAACTTGCGATCGAGGATATCCCGTCCGACTCCGGTGTCGAACTCCCCACCCCGTTCAGGGGAATGACGTGCGCGGTCACCGGATCTTTGACGTCGACTGTCACCCGTAAGGATCCGTCATTGTGATTCGAGGCCGAGGCCCCAGTGATCGAGGGAGTCCATGCCGAAGACGGAAGAGTAAGCCCACTGGAGGCACTGTCGGTGCCCGAGTCGGAATCACCGCACGATGGCAGCGCTAAAAGCACCAAGCCGAGAATCGCTGAAAAGCGAGTCGCAGTTCGACTCAAGGGCTGCCCCAGAGTCTGATGGCCGGATAAACGGCCTGAAGTCTGTGCTGCGGATGCTTTTACTGAGCGGAAGGGGGTAGGTTTCATCGAGTGCCTCACCCCCTAAGAGTAAGCCCCCCCAGATGCCCTTGCCCAACATTTTTAAGGAAAAAATAGCTCCGTTTTTAACGGTCAAAAAGTTGATGGGGCCCGCTCTCCCCCACCCAGTTCCTGAGCTCACAATGGGCATGAGCCCCGCTAACATGAACGTAAGCAAAGGTGCGGCGCACCTGCTGCCCAAGGCCTCTCAAATCAAGATTGACCATTTTCGTCCACGTGCCCGTGTTGATATATTGCTTCCCGTCGGGCCAGACTTTGTCCATAGGCCGGTGCGTGTGACCGAAAATTAGGGTTTTCAAATCCCTTCTTTCCGACAAGATCTCGCGCGCTTCGCGCTCTAGATCTTGAAAAACATGCGCGCTCTCTTGCCTTAAAATCTGAGCCGTCACCTTCCAAGTCGCACGCCTCATGGGGCTGTAAACAAAGCGAGTTTGAAAGAAATAGAAAAGCGATAGGAAGGTGAATCGCAACGTGAAGATCGGATCCACGATCATCCCAAATAAAACAAAGAGCTTCACAGGACGAATCTTGTCTAAGTATTCCCGCTCCCACTTCAAACGGTTGATAATCTTGAGAACGAAGAGACTACTCCAAGGCATATTCAGCACCGGTTCATCCAAGTGCTCAGTCAGAAGAGGTCTTTCGAAATTCAAGACGCTGCCCGCTTCAAACTGATTGCCATGCCGAATTTCCAGGCCGCACTCGGGATAACTCAATCGATCGGTATGCGCGATCAATCGAACCACGGGACTGTCAGACCGGCCTTCGGGGTCCCACTCGCGAGTAATTCGTTCCCGAACCTTCGGAAAAAACAGGTCAGCATCATGGTTCCCAATCAAGTAAGTCACCGTCTTCCCCGGCTGACTCGCGAAGTGCCGAATCGCCTGCCACACCCGGGGGTGCCCGGCTAGAATCGACTCTATTTTTCTGAGCGCGACGGTTTCCGTGATCGAGTCCTCAAATTCCCCCTCAAGAGGAACATTCAGGGGATCGAGATAATCCCCCGCCAGGACCAGCTCGACGGCTACTGGGTGGCCGTCCGGATGCTGGCCATACTTGCCGCTACAAAAGTGCTCAAACAAGTGAGCCATTTCCTCGTCGAAATGAAAGTCTTCATGCGGATTCAAGCGCCCTTCAAAGATTCGTCCTGCCGAAAGGTGGCAGTCACTGACCACGATCTTAAACGAATCGCGCTCCCCTGGAACTTTTGCCAAGGGAGCCTCCGCGGGCTGATTCATCTCAACAGTCCCCCTCGCCTGAGGGGTTTTAGGGTCATCTGAGGTCATCACTTACTCAGTGTAGCACCGACTCCTTGACTTCGAGGAGTACCTTGTCCATAGAACTTCTCACTATGGCAGATCTCTCCAAGAAGTGGGCGGACAATAAAACCGGGAAGTTCTATGTGGATGATCAGTGCATCGACTGCGATGCCTGTCGAACCGAGGCTCCCGATAATTTCACCAGAAACGACGAACACGGATACTCCTTCGTCTATAAGCAGCCTGCTTCCCCTGAAGAAGAAGCACGTTGCCAGGCGGCCCTCGAGGCCTGCCCGGTCGAGGCGATTGGAAGCGACGGCTAAACGGAGCACTCGAGCCACACGGCTCTTTTCGTCACTTTCCTGACGGAACACTCCGTAAAATCAATGCAAAACGAAAAGGCCTTCGAGGAATCACCCCTCGAAGGCCTTTTCGTTTTGCATGAGGACTGGGATGCCTAGAACTTCCCAATCTGAACGATTTGCGAGGGGTCGATCGAAAGGTTTTCAGCCAGGATGGACACCCGTTGGGCGACCTTTCGGGCCAAATCACGCATTCCGATGGCAGTCTCTGATTCAGGGGCTGAGATCACAGCCGGGCGACCTTCATCACCCGCTTCGCGAACCGCAGGGTTCATCGGTAATTGAGCCAAAAGCTCCCCGTTGAATCGCCGAGCGAGCAGCTTTCCGCCGTCCTGCCCAAATGGGAAGTGCTTTTTCTCACAGCCATCGCAGCGGAAGAAACTCATGTTCTCCACAAATCCGATCAGGGGAACACGCACTTTTTCAAACATATGGAAAGCTTTTCGAACATCCTGCATCGACACTTCTTGTGGCGTCGAAACCAGGACCGCCCCCGTGACCGGGACCAACTGAGCAAGCGACAACTGCACATCGCCGGTGCCGGGGGGCATATCAACCACCAGGTAATCGAGCGTGCCCCAGTCCACTTTGTGACAGAATTGCGAAACCACGCTGTGAAGCATCGGACCACGCCAGATTGCAGGTTGATCACCTGGCACCAAGAAGCCCATCGACATGACCTTCACACCGTGAGCGGTCGGAGGAAGAAAGACTTCGCCCCGCTCGGGGTCTTTGCGGATCTCTGGACCTTCGGTCAGGCCCATCATCGTCGGGATGTTTGGGCCATAGACGTCAGCGTCCATCAAACCCACTTTCGCGCCCTCAAGCGCGAGGCTGGTCGCTAAATTCACGGCAACCGTGCTCTTGCCCACTCCGCCCTTACCGCTGGAAACTGCAATGATATGGGTGACCCCCGGAATCGCACCGGCTTGGGTGTTCGAACCTTTCCGAGTTTGGGCGTCCATCGTCACTTTGAGTTCCGTCACCCCGGGGACCGCTTTCACGGCGGTTTCGACGTCATTCCGGATTTTGTCTTTGAGCGGGCATGCCGGCGTCGTCAGCATCACGCGTAGGGACACGCGTCCGTCGCTCCCCACTTCGAGATTCTGAATCATATTCAGACTCACGAGGTCGCGCTTCAAATCGGGATCATCGACGGTCCGTAGCGCTGCGAGTACTGCGTCGTGAAGCGTTGTTCCGTCAGTCGAACGAGGAGCCTCTGAACTTTTCGAACGATTGAAAAACATGGTGTATTTCCTTGCGTTGAATGCGCGTTCAATAGCTCAGTTTGCGCCGCAATTCGCTTGCGGTTGAGCAGGCTGCCCGGTTTTCAAAACCACCGTGCAGGCCCGTGCATCATCATTCGAGCGCACAAATTCTGCCACCATTTCCTGCGGGCGGTCTGAGGAACTTGGGGCCAACTTCACCCAGTAAGGTCGCTCGTCGAAAACCCATTGGGTCGTCAATCGCAATCCTTGCTGCGTTTCATTCCTGCGCTCAGCATCTCGGATTTCATGGGTCGCACCCGAGAGAATCAGGGGGATTCCATCCATCGAGTACAGAGCAGCCAAGTGATCGTGCCCAACCAAGACGGCCGTGATGCGGCTCCGGTATTTGAGAATCAAAGGGCGAATCGCTTTATGGAACTTCTCGCGCTCGGTCCATTCATGAAAGCGCGTCAGGGTCAGCGAAGGATGGTGAAAAATCGGAAACACGAACGTCTCTTGCGCTGACTTCAGTTCCTCTTCGAACCACTGGGCCTGTTCGGCGACATTCTTTTTGGAGTTCGAATCTAAAACGATGAATCGAATGCGGCTCCCGACCTTCTGGGAATACGAAAGGCCTGGCATCCCAAAGTACTGAGCCTCTGCATCGGCTCCACCGTTGTGGTTCCCGATCGCGACTGCCTCAAACAGAAATCCCGCGTTCTTCCAGGGCTTCCATTCGGCATCATAGGTTGAAAAAGGATTGTAGAGATTATCGCCGGGCATCACGAGGCGTGAAATGCCTGCGCGCTTCACCGAATCCCGCACGAGCCGAGTGTTCTCATTCCACTCCCCGGCGTCTCCAACGATTGCGAAGGACTCATTTGGGGATGCCGTGGAAACCTGAGTCCCCCCGATGGCGGGAACACTGGCCGGCGAAACCCCAAAAGCCAGGGCCTCGACCTGAAGGGAGGAAGCAACAAAAAGAACCCAAAATGCGAATTGATTCATGACCTGCTCATGCGCGAGCAGCCGAGCCAGGTCAAGGTGAGAAAACAGCCGGCAGGGACCCGGGCCATCCTTGGTTAAGGCCCC
>CANMSW010000174.1 GCA_947500275.1 Bacteriovoracaceae bacterium
GATATAGGCGTTCGTGCTTCGCGAGGAGTGCTCATGCGCAACGACCTTTTCGATGTCGAGCTGGGTGCCAATATCCGCGTGATTAACTCGATCGATAGCCCTCGGATTACCGGAACGACTTCGGTCATTCGTGGAAACATGATTTTCCGAGACCGTGTTTTCCAAATTCAGACCGCCGGAGTGGACTTCGATAACCCGGCCGTACTCGATCCTAAAATTTCCTTGGCAGGATTCACAGAGGTGTCTGGAACTCGAGTGAACTTAGGAGTAACAGGTCGGCTCTCCAGCTATAAAATCGATTTCACGTCGAATCCCGTACTGCCTGAAGCTGAAATTCTATCGCTGCTCGCGCTGGGATTCACTACGAGTGATATGCAGCGTCTGAAAAGCGGCGATCGGTCATCGATTGAGCAGAGTGAAGCGGCCTCTCTAGTCTTGCATTCGACTGACTTCAATCGCGACTTGGAGAGCAAGACGGGGCTGCGAATTCAAATCGACGAGGCGGTTTCAAGTGACGTTGGAACCAGTATCTTTCGACCGCGAGCAGAAACCGAAGTGGGCACGGCGCCCAAGATTGTCATTAAAAGACAATTGGGCAAGCGCGTGGACGTTTCCGTTGGAAGTACGGTCGGCGTGGGCACGAACTCTCAGCAGGAAGTGAACGCCGAGTTCAAAGTTTCTCCGGCGCTTTCGATCATTGGTGTTTGGGATACTCTCGAGGGGGCTGATTCTCAGGCGCGCGAATCCTACGGGTTGGACCTCAAGGTTCAGAAGAGGTTCAAGTGATCAAAGTCACTTTTGCAATCTCGAGCCGACTTCTGCGAGGGGCTTTCTTGTGTGTCGGACTGGCTTTCGGTGGAATTTTAGGGACTTCGACGCTCTCCCTCGCTGCAGTGCCAGGGGTTGCCTCCGAGTTGCCTCGAGTAGAAATTGATCGGGTCGAGCTCGAAGGCGTCTCCCAGTTGGAGCGCCAAGAAGTGATTGACGCTCTTGAGGTTGCGCCGGGCGATGAGCTCGACCGTCTCCGGGTGGTTCGGACCGTAGAAAACATTCAGGAACTCTACCGCGTTCGCGGCTTTGATGGGGCTCGCGTTCGGGCCGAGCTTCTGCGCGAAGGCGCGCAGGTACAGGCCAATCAGGCTGTTCTTCTCTTTAAGGTTGAAGAGGGGCTTCCCGTGAAGATCTCTTCGATTCGAGTGGTTCCCGCTCAATCTTGGAGTGAAGGGCGAGGGGCGGGTCGAATTGAGGATCGGGTCCGTAGCTGGTGGCAGAGCCGAAAGGGCGAGCTCATGGAGCGAGTGGAAGTGGCGCCGGGAGACCGACTCGACCAGGAGAAGCTCGCGACGGGCAAAAGGCAAGTTCAAGAGTCTCTGGTGTCTGATGAGTGGGTAGGATCACGCGTCGATCAGATTCGTATTTCGACTGCGGCAGCCCCACCGTCTGGGGTCGACGCAAGTTCAGCCGTTCGTTGGGTTGATGTCGAAATTCAAGTCGAGCTCGGAGATCGCGTCACTTTCGGGTTTCGTGGAAATGAGTCCCTCGGGCGATCGCGCCTTTCTAAGTTGGTGGATGATCAGAGAGCCTTAGGCCTTGGGAAAAACTACGTCGAGGTGATTCGCCAGCGAGTTGAAGAGGAATATCAATCGCTCGGCTGGGCGCTGGTTCAAGTTCAAGCACAGTCTCACGAGCGGAAATCTGGTTTTGAGCGGCATGTGACCTTCTTCGTCAAAGAGGGGCCGCGTGTGCCGCTTCGTACGATCCATTTTGATGGGAATGAGGTTTTTTCTGAAGCCGAGCTTCAGGCTGAGTTCCGTACCCGAGCCGGGGACATGACTCGTCAGGGTTGGTACGTCGAGAAGGAGATCGATCAGGCCGCGGGATCGCTGATTTCTTGGATGCAAACTCGAGGCTTCTTGGCAGCCAAGAGAGTGGCACTGACTCGGCAGTTCATTCGGAATAAGGCTCGGCGCGAAGTTTCAGTCGATAGTACGCTTTGGGTTTATGAAGGGGGACAGACTCGGGTTGAGTCGATCGAGCTCTTGGGGCTGGATCGTTTTCCTCGTGCGGAGGTGCTAGGCGCCTTAGGTTTGAATTCCGCGCAGGTTTCCGAGGGGGGGGCGCCCGTGATTCCCCTGAATCTCGCAGCGTTCAACCAAGGCGTTGAAGCGCTTAAGGAAAAGTATCGATCGGAAGGATGGCTGGACTTTCGCTACTTGAATGAAGGTTCGGACTCGGTCGTGCGATACTCACGTGAAAATCACGTCGCATCGATTCGTTTGGAGGCTCAAGAGGGCGTCCGCTGGGTCTTCGGAAAGGTCGAGGTAGTGACGAACTCCTCAATTCCCCGCGAGATCATTACGAGGGAGCTGACTTTTTCTGAGGGTGACCCGATTCGGGAGTCTGAGCTTCGCGAAAGTGAAACGAGAATCCGGCGTCTGGGGATTTTCGCCGGCGTTGAACTGGGTCTCTTTGAGGACAAAGAAAATCCCAAAACTCGAAAGTCCGTTCGCGTGAGTTTGGAGGAAGGAACCCCTGGGATTTTAGCAGGGGGTCTAGGATACCGAAATGACCTAGGCGTTCGGACCTTCGGCCAATTGGGGTACACGAACCTCTGGAACCGCAATCATACGATCGCGTTGAATGCGAACCTGAACCGCCGTTTTGATGAGAGCTTTTGTACCACGACGGCAGAGGCACTTTTGTCGCCGGGCGAGCCTCATTGTTTCCTCGAGTACCAGCTCCAGCTGGGCTACGTTTGGCCCTGGTTTGCGCTGGGGCGCACCACCTTTCGGCCTCGGTTTACCGTCGAAAGAACGCAGTATCTCAATTTTGATTTGGACACGGTCTCGGTGGCCTCGACTTGGGAAAGAAGGCTCCTGGACCGAACAAACTTGGTGGGGAGTCTGACCTATAGTCTCGAGAGAACGAAGCAGTACAACGCCGTGAACGTCGAAGATAACCAGGATCTGAGAATTGGTTCGGTCATGCCGAGCTTAAGATTGGACCTGCGCGATGACTCCCTGGCCCCGACTCAGGGCTGGTTTGTGGCCACGTCCTTTGAGTGGGCTTCGACCGCCTTTTTATCTCAAAGTGACCCCTTCCCAGTGGGCTATACGCGGTTTCAAGGGCGGGTGGATCGTTACATCCCTCTCGGGCGGCAGATGAGTTGGTTTTTGAGCTTTCGCACGGGTATCGCGCGGAACCTGGAGGCGCCTCCTTCTAATGACCCGGATAACGCCAACTATGCGATCCCGTTAAGTAAGCAGTTTGCATTGGGGGGGGCAGGCAGTCTTCGTGGTTTTGGAGACCAAGAGTTGAGTGTCCCGGTGGATGTCGCAGTCCGGGGAACGCTTTCCTATGTGAATTATCGGACCCAGGTTGATCTCCCCTTTGCGGGAGCCATGCGCTTTGGACCCTTTTTCGATGCCGCGAACCTTTTGGTCGACCAGTTTTCGTTTGGGGGTTTAAGGTGCGGAGCTGGAGTTGGATTTCATTATCAAAGCCCTGTGGGCCCCGTGAACTTTGACCTCGGCTTTAAAGTCGCGCCTCGTGTGGGCGAAGATCCCTTCCGCTTTTACTTCAGTATTGGGGTGATTTAGGTGCTGTTTTGATCCGAAGAGGGGGGGGCGCCGTAAAGGGCACGTTCTTCTTCGAAAAAGAAGTAGAAAACACCTTGACCCGATTTTGTGAAGACTGTAATCCGTTCCACCTATGTTGCAGAAAAGGTCTTATCAAGCCAAGCAGTCTGGTCCTCATTATTTTGAGCCGAAAGGTCCTAACGCTCCGAAGTGGTATGTCGTTGATGCGAAGGATCAAGTTGTCGGACGTATTGCCACGATGATCGCTCGCGTGATCACTGGCAAGCACAAGCCAACTTACACTCGTCACGCTGACGCAGGTGATTTCGTAGTAGTTTTGAACGCCGACAAAGTCGTGTTCACCCGTACCAAATGGGAAAAGAAACTCTACCGCCATCACTCTGACTTCGTGGGCGGCCTTAAAACTTTCACCGCTAAGCAAATGCTCGAGCGCCATCCTGACGAAATTCTTCGCCAGGCTGTTTGGGGAATGACGAACAAGTCGAACCTCGCTCGTCACCAGATGAAGAAATTGAAACTCTTCGTCGGTGGTGAACACGATCACTCGGCCCAACAGCCTCAAGAGTTGCCTTTGGCAGCTACCCGTCGCACTGTTGTGGCTAAGGCGAAGTGAGCTTTAAGCCAGCTCTCACCTAAGGGGTCGACTTGAGGTCGACTCTTAAAAAGATTTCTCCACAGGAGTTTCGAATGGAAAAGCAATTTCACAGAGTCGGAAAGCGGAAGGAAGCCATTGCCCGCGTCTACATCCGCCCGCGCGCCGAAGAAAGTGGCGCAATCAAAGTCAACGGACGTACTTTTGAAGATTACTTCCCACGTCCAACGGCACGCATGCTGATCATGCAGCCTCTCGAGTTGACCTCGACGGTCGGTCGTTTTGATATCGTCATCAACGTCATGGGCGGAGGTCTCTCTGGCCAAGCAGGTGCAGTGAAGCACGGTATTGCTCGCGCACTCCTGAACGTTGACCCTGCTTTCCGCAGCGTCTTGAAGAAAGCTGGACACCTCACTCGCGATGCCCGCGAAGTTGAGCGTAAGAAGTACGGTCTCGCCGGCGCACGCCGTCGTTACCAATACTCGAAGCGTTAATCGGAATTTGGGTATTTTTGGGCTCCAGAAATGGAGCCCAAAAAAGCCAACCGAGTATCCTTGTCCTTATCATGCAACAGAGAAAAGCCAGCGGTCCCGATGGGATAGCTGGCTTTTTTTTGATCCATCGCCTCACTTTAAGCAGCCTTACTCGAAGGAATCATCGAGTCCGTTTCGATAGCGAAGGCACCTGATATCTCTTCCGCCGTACGTGCCCACTCCTCGGCTGCCTTGAGGTGCTCGCACTGGACTAACTCGAAAGTTCCCGCTTGCGCTTGGCACTGCTCGAGGTGTTTTCGCGCGAGGCGTATGATGGGTTCGATCCAGTTCTGTGCGTATGAGCCAGGAAGCTCGTGTGGGACGACAGGAAGGGGACGACCCTCGAGATCGTGAATCAAGTCGCGAGTAGTATCAGGAGTTTCGTGAAGCTGATACTCGACTTGAGCATTGGGATACTCGTCCAAGTCCTTCGGGTGGGACGGGTCATAGAGCCATGCGATTTTAGCCTCATGCC
>CANMSW010000175.1 GCA_947500275.1 Bacteriovoracaceae bacterium
AGCTCTTGGACGCTGTAGATTTTTTCTAACAAGAGGGAGCCTTTGAGATCAGTGGCAACCTTGCCAAAGGCATATCCGTCTTTCTTCGGGGCAAGCTCAAAGAGACTTTCTTGATGGCGAGGACGGGCACAGTAGGCTTTCGACGTTGCCACAAGCACAGTGGCATCTAACCTTAATCCTTTGCTCCATGACTCGATCCGCAGAGCCTGTGTGGGGATGGAGGTTTTTAGCGCCCGCATGACAAGTTCTCCAAGTCGCGAAGGGTTCTTTTGTTTTCGGCGTGAAATCTCGTTTTCTTACTGTAAAGGTGGCGCCCACGGTTGCCGTTCAATCCATCCGCCAGCGAATTCAAAGAGTCCAAGGGGCGTTTGTTCAGGCCTTCAACAGTCTGCTCCTCGAAATCGAGTGATTTTTTTCGTTCAGCGGCTTCCGACGTAAAGAGAGCGGATCCCAGCAGTAAAGGTAGTAGTAATATCAGCCCGAATTTCATGATTCCCCCCTCCATTCCAGTCTCGCCTCGGCGGCATAGCCTGCGCGAAGCAGCGCTAGGGAATGGATTTTTTTGGCGATCGCTTCGTCGATAATTAATTTTTCCTGAGCATCTTTAAGAAGTGCGATGGTTCCCGGTAAGTTCCCCTGCTCGACAATCTTTCGGAGCGTTTCCACAAATCGTGCGGGAGCAGCGATGGGCAACTGGAGTTGCTCCCAGGAAGGGAGATCGGCGGTATCACTTGCACTCAGCCGCATTTGGGTCGCCAGCGATTGAGCTTGGCCAAAAATCTCCTGTGACTTGCTGCGCACACCCGTCAGAAGCGGGCTGAGTGCGGTCTGAGCCTCGACCCGCTCGGCGGCTGTTGTTGCTTTCGGGAACTTGAGGGTTTCGATATCACGCGCCAAATCTTCCGACGCTTGTGCAACTTCCATTAATGCGGAAACTCGGATTGCCGCGTAGGGAATTTCAGCCACTTGGGCTAAGTGATTCTCGAATTCACGAAGCGCATCGATTCGCCACTGGATGTACTTTGGGGTTGCGATCAAGGGGGCGACTACCCGCAGATCTCGGCGGAGTGTTTCAAGAGCTTTGGGTAAGATGCGAGCCAGAGGCTGCATGAGTGCTGCTCGCTTGGACTCGCTGAGGGTCTTCCATTCGCGTGCGAGAGTCCGTACCGCTTTCAGGTGCTTCCGGTAATTTTTCTCATGGGCCGTATCGTCTTCGAGCTGCTTCAACGCCTGGCCGCAGTCGCTCAGTTCCGCCTCAGTAGATTTTCCTTCGAGCCAGGTCCTGAGTCGCTCCGCGGTTTCTTCGATTGCGGCCTTCGAAACGATTGAATTTTTTGAATCTTGGATCCGTTTCAGTGCCTCGCGAAGGTCAGTTTCAGCCTGTTTCCAATTCCACTGGGCCAATCCGATTTCTGAACGGAGAAGCCAAGGTCCTGGGTCTTGTTGCCGTTGAGCTTCGTTCAATTGGCGAATCCATAACTCAATCGAGTTTTGGCAGGCTCCGCTCTGGTTTGAGGAGGCTTGGGCGCCTTGGCCCAGACATTCAATTCGTGCCAAAAGTCCCTGGGCATCCGCTCGGTTCTCGACTGATGGAGATTTTCTTAGCCAAGTCACGAGGTCGGACTTGAGCGTCGGAATGGACTGGCTATCACGCACGAGATCCAATGAGTCGAAGCGTTGTTGAATCAGGAGAAATCGGGATTGGGACTCGATTCTTTCCAGCGTTCTGCGATGAGTTGCGGTTGCATCTCCACGGACCAGATTTAAACTGTGTTTTGAAGCGAGCGCGGCAGCTTGAGTCCAGTCTTTGGACGCGACCCGGGTGTCGACCACGAGAGCTGACGCGGAGATGGCGACCTCGGGTTGAACTGCTTTGAGGGCGAGTTCATCAAGTAAGGTGAGTGATTCCGCCCGCGCATCGGTTCGATAAAGTCCGCGCAAAAGATCGAGTTGAGCGCTCTGCCAAGTTTCTGGGCGACCCTGTGCGCTCTTGATCCATTGCAGGGCTTCAAGGACTTGTTTCTTCTGGTCTGCATTGGCGAGCGCTGGAGCGTCGATGGACACTGCCTTGAGATCGGATGTGATCGCGCCCGTTTCCTTCAGGGACGCCACTCGCGCGCCGATTTTTCGAAGCAGGAGGTCTTGTGCGTCCAGACTTCGGCTTTGGTGCTCGGCTTCGGTGAATCCCGATTGATAGGCCATTTCAGCTTCCTGGAACTTTTTGTTTCGGAAGAGGATTTCGCCACGATTGCGAGCGAGCGTGATTCTGCGTTCGTCTTTCTCTGCCAGGAGTCGGAGGAGAGAGTCTTGAAGCTTGCCTGTGAATTCAAAATCGGCGTCAGTAGGTTTTTGGTTTTCGACTGAAAGAATGGCCGTGATTTTCGAAGCCAAGAAGACTCTGGCTTCCTCGAGTGCATCGGACTCCACTTTTTTGTTTTTCGAAAGTCGATAAGCCCAACGAGCAGCGCGCTCCATCGCGGGTTGGGTTTTCGACTCGAGCGCTTGTTGAAGGAAGTAGTCGAGTGCAATGAGAGAGAGTCGAGGTGCCTCAGGGGAATTCGCGTCTTCGTCTCTTCCAAGAGAAAAATCGATCCAGGTTTCCAGTTCAGAGTCGCGCTTCTGACTTCTGATCAACTTCGCCATCCGCAACTGCATGCGCGCACGAAGGCCCATCAGATTTTCGGAGGTGATTTCATGAAAGAGTTTATCGAGCTGCTCCAGTGAGACAGCACTTTGTTGTTTCTCGGACGCGTCGGAAGCGAAAACTGGAAGATCCATCCAGAGTGCGTCGCGTAATGACGTGTCGCTACCCGTGCCGATCGCCTGCTCGATCTGTGTGTTTCCGGACGGGATTTCCTGCGCGACACTCCGAATGACCGTAAGGATTTCCGAGAAGTTTCCCAAGTTATGCAGCGACCATGCGAGTTTGAATCGCGATACGAGCCACCGAGAGTCGCCTGTTTCAGTATCGAGCTTCCTGAGCGCTAAAACAGCCTCTTTATGCCGGTTCTCAGTCGCCTCAAGAGTCGCCAGGGCGAGAATCGCGGCGGATCTTAAACCGGATCTTTTCTGCTCGGATTGTTCGACGAGGGCGATCGTTCGTATGTAATCTTCACGCGCGCCCGCTTTCAGTCCCAGTTCTTCTCTCGCTTTTGCGCGCAGGAGCTGTACGCGAGGTGTTTCCGCCAGCGTCGTGAATTCCGTAAGGTAGGTGGTCGTCGTCTTTTCTAGGGCGAGAAGGGACGCCTTCCAGAGTTGAAGCTCTTTCTCTTCTTGCCGCGATGGAGCACCGGTCGCGATCCGGAAGCTCAGCGCCGATTTTTCGTCTGAAAGTTCGACGAGTCGAAGAAGACGCTCTTCGCGGTCTTCCCGGGGACTTCTAGCAAGGAGCGCTTGGATTCCTTGAATGGCTTGGTCCATCGAGACGCGCGCCGCCCGGTCGATCACTCGAGATTGATATTCAAGGTCGGAGAGGCGTGGGTTTGTATCCGCAAAAGCAGAGGGCGCGACTAAGGCTAAACTCAGAATGCCTTGGACGATAAAGAGGTGTCCTCTGAGTCGCGTTGACATACGATTCATTCCCCGCGTTTGACGACAGCCAGTTGAGGTTCAGTAAAACCATTTTCGGCTGCCACCCTGAGCGCTTCCTTGAGGAGCGGCCAAGGGGCTCGGCCATCGGCGATCAGCGTGATTCTTGAACTGACCGAAACGTCCGTGTTTTTCGAAGCAATGTTCTCCTGCTTCTTCTTCGACTGAGCCAGCGCCGCACCGAGTTGTGACCATTGGTTGCTGTCGCTTACTGCGAAGTTTGCCGCCTGAATAACGGGGACTCCTTCAACGGAGATTCCCGACTCCGTGACCTCCATCTTGAGCGCCTCTTTCATCACCGCAGATCCGGTTGCAGCTGGAATGCTCATGCCAGCGGAGGGTTGAACAGTGGCCGCATCGGTGGCGTAGCCCTTGAGAAGAAAGATGAGAAGAATGGTGAAAATGTCAGCCATGGACGTGATCTGAAGTGCGAGTTCCCCGCTGGAGTTATTTCGTCGTTTCAAGAAAGACTTCGTTTGCGGTTTCATCTTAGATCCCTCCCAGTGCGACGCTCGGGAAGGTGCTACGCGAGGCTTCTATGAGTTGAATGAGGTCTGTATAAGTGGAGCGGCCGGATCCCCGGAGTTCAAGGGTGCCGGGTGTGGTCTCTGGGACTTCTTTTTTAAGTGATGCCAAGGTCGCTGCGAACGCTTCAATGGATTGTTTTCCATCCGATGCGATCACCCTTTGGCTCCCAGCTTTTGCGCCGCTCCAGGTGAGTGCTATATCTCCGTTTTCCTGGAGCGTGGCGATTACGTCAAGGCTTGCAGTAGGATTCAAATCCTTGCCCGAGGACGCCTGCGAAGGAGTGGGAATGGTTGCTTCAAAGATTCCTATCGACAGGAAAGACGCGGAAGCAAGGAGGAATGCGATGAGAACCGTAAAGCAGTCGATGATGGGCGCAAGATTCAAATCGAAATCTGCGCTGCCGCCGCGTCCGCGCGATGAGGATGAAGAATCGCCGCCGGCGGTCATGCGGCCTCCTTACGGCGGTCAGCGGGTGCAGTGCTAAGGACGCCTCCCGCTCCCGGCGATGGGGCCGTCTCTAAGCGCAGTGTAGCGCGGGGAACCGCGACGCTTTCGCCAAGCAGGACCTTCGTACGCAAGAGGTCCATGGCTCGAATAGCGGCCTGATCGACTTCGGCAATCAATTCATTTTGGCGATGGACCAAAAAACTAAAAGCGACCATCGAAGGAATAGCGACTGCAAGTCCCAACAGGGTGGCGTTCATTGCGGCCGATATGCCTGCTGCGAGCAATGCCGATTTTTGCTGGGGATCAGCCTGACCTACCGCCTCGAACGAGGCGATCAGGCCTGCGATCGTTCCGAAGAGTCCGAGCAAAGTTGCGACGTTCGCGAGCATTGCTAAAAAGGAGGTTCGCTTTTGGAGCGTCTGGACCGATTCGTTGACGGCGATTTCGACATTGTTTCGGATGAGTTCTTCGGGCTGCGTTGCGCGAACGAGTGCCTGTTTGACGACCCTTGCAGCGGGCTTTTCGTGAAAGCGATCGCAGAGGGCGATGGCTTCGTCCATCTTTCCTGAATAGG
>CANMSW010000176.1 GCA_947500275.1 Bacteriovoracaceae bacterium
GACTTGGTCCATTCGATCCAGCGGGTGTGGTCGCAGATCACGCTGGCGACTAGGTCTACGTTCGCTGGAATCTCGGTTTCCCCTCGGACCGCGAAGAGTTTGGAGCCCGGAATGGTTTTTCGACCGAGTTTGATCCCGTTGTCTTCTCCTAGGTTTTCCCAGGGGCCTGACCCCAGAGGATCCGTCTCGTCCGCGCGCGGGGTAGTACCCCCCAAGGCGAGGCTCAGGGAGACCCAGAGAAGGACTGTCAGGAAGCGGACATGTGGGTTCTTGCGGATGAAGTTCGCCTTAAAGTGCATATCACTAAGCGTATCGTCGATTTGGGGTCGGAGCCCAACCCTCTTTTTAGTTTTGAGAGAAAAATAACCCGGCCTCAGGGCGAACGGGTGCCTTGACCGAAATGACCTTCCGCCGGTACTTCACTGGTCATGTCTCATCCTTCGAAGATCACAGTGAATCAGCCCCCACGCGTCCGTATTGCACCTAGTCCAACGGGCGACCCACACATTGGAACGGCCTACATGGGGTTGTTCAACTTGGTTTTTGCCAAAAAGTTCGGGGGTACCTTCATCCTTCGGATCGAAGACACGGACCAAACCCGGTATCGAAAAGCGAGCGAAGACCTGATCATGCAGGCGCTTCGGTGGGCCGGGATCGAGTGGTCGGAAGGACCTGACGTGGGCGGACCCTATGGCCCCTACAAGCAGAGCGAACGCTTACCCCTTTACCGTGAGCACGCTGAGCTCCTCTTGAAGTCCGGGAAGGCTTACCGCTGTTTTTGCAGTCCGGAGCGTCTGGATGAAGTTCGGAAGCAGCAAATGGAGAAGAAGGAAAACCCAGGCTACGATCGCCACTGCCGAGACTTAGGGGCAGAGCAGGTCGCCAGCCAGATTGCGGCTGGGAAGTCCTCGGTCGTTCGATTGAAAGTCCCTACGAGTGGCACCACCCAGGTTACCGATGGTCTGCGTGGTGATATCGATTTTGAAAATACGCAACAAGACGATTTAGTCCTTCTGAAAACAGATGGATTTCCGACCTATCACCTCGCGAGTGTCGTCGACGATCATCACATGAAGATTACCCATGTGATTCGCGGAGAAGAGTGGCTTCCCTCGACTCCAAAGCACGTATTACTCTATCGTGCGTTCGGATGGGAACCGCCGCAGTTTCTTCATATGCCTCTGTTGCGGAATCCCGATCGCTCGAAGATTTCGAAGCGGAAGAACCCAACTTCAATTCTGTACTATCAACGCAAAGGAATTCTGCCGGAAGCCTTCCGGAACTACCTCGGTTTGATGGGTTGGTCGATGCCCGATGAGAAAGAGAAGTTTACGACGGACGAGATGATTCAGAGTTTTACTTGGGATCGGATGTCGCTCGGCGGGCCCGTCTTTGATATTCAAAAGCTCACTTGGCTCAATGGAAAGTACCTTCATGAGCTTGACCCTGATACCTACCTCAAGCATCTGCGTTCTCAACTCTTTAGCGATGACTATTTGAAGGCCATCATCCCTCTCGTGCGTGAGCGCGTGGAGTCTTTGGAGCAGTTCATTGAGTGGACTCATCCCTTTTTCGCAGGGGATCTAAATTACGAAGGTCGCCCTATTCCATCGAAGGGTGTGGATCCGGCGGTTGCGTCCCAGTTCTTGGTTCAAATTCTCGACCGGCTCGAGACTCTCGAAGTCTGGGACGCGCACTCCATCCATGTCGCACTCAATGAGTTCGTGAAGTCGAGTGGCCTGAAAACCAAAGATGTCTTCATGACCCTGCGTGTGGCGGTAACTGGGACGCTTCAGTCTCCAGACCTCTCGGCTTCGATGGCGGTCCTCGGTAAAGAAATGGTGAGGAGAAGGCTTAGGCTCGCCTCAGATTTTTTGGCTGCGCAGAGTGCCCCTCAGTCGCCGTCAACCTGACGCAGTTTCGTCTTCAGTTGATTTGCCCCCTGTTTCCGTCTCTTCGGAAAGAGGGGGTTCCTCAAAAGCTTCCGCGTCGGCCAAGCCGTCGCACGCATCTGCGAGACTGCGTGCTCTTTCGGCGCAATCCAAAAGCAGCGCCGACTCCGGTGAGTCCTCGTCCTCGTGGCGAGTTTCAAGCTCGTCGGCAATATCATCGCAGACTTCTGCGCAAGTAGAGGCAATGAGCAATGCGGATGGGGAATTACGAATGAGGAATTCTGCCGTGCACTGGGCTGCTTGAGCCCCATCCCAAAGAAGTGCTAATTCCCCCTGGCGAAGGTGATTTCTTCGTTCTGAGAGACGGGTCGCAGTGAGTGCCAGAAGTCGATAGGTCTCCCAGCACACTTGGATGCATTCTGATCTTGCCGAGTGCGGCTCGGCGGCTTTTGATCTTTCTTTGGATTGAAACGGATAGATCCGAGCGGATTCGGATGGAGAGTCTTCGGTCGATTGAGATTTTGAAGGGGATTTACGTCCTGAATTCGCCATGGTGCTCTTGCTCCTCGTTGTCGGTGCGGAGAAGCAAGAGCGATGCCGTGGTTTGAGTGATTACTGAACGCTTTCAGAAAGTTCGATCGCGAACGCTGCGCCGAGTTTCGCGAAGTGCAAACCATGCTCCATGTCGAGAAGGCCGATTAAATCACGTTCAGTGTGAATGTCCTGGTTGCTTCCATCGAATGTGGCTTCAAAAGGAAAAGCCGCAGCATAACCGAGTTTCTGCCAGCTTGCGTGATCACTGCATGCGTAGCCGCATTCGGTTTCGCGCCACGGTGCTTTCACATAATGATCAACGAGCTCGGTCGAGAAGCGAGTGAGATCCGCATTGACGAAGTCGGTGACGAACGTAATGGCGCGAGTCGTGCCCGGGAACATCGTCATATCGAGTTGCAGGACGCCGCGAACTTGTCGGCCTGCGTTTCGCCACGACCGTGATATCTCTTGGCTGCCCAGGAGGCCGCGTTCTTCACCCGAATACGCCATAAAGACGATCGAGCGGTCGGGCCGAAATCCTGTTTCGACGATACTTCGGAAGACCTCGAGGAGAGTTGCGACCCCGCTTGCGTCGTCGTCGGCGCCCGGGGACCGGCCATTGGGATTCGGAAACCCCCACATCGCCACAATGGAATCCAGGTGGGCCCCCAAAACCACGCTCTCCGATGCGTGAGGACCTGAGCCTTGGAGTGTCGCGATTACGGAAGGTTGGCGCCAGTTCGAGTGTTTAAAGAGTTCGACGCGGACGTCATTTCGAGAGCTGCCCATCGAGACGAACTGATCCCGAATCCAAAGTGCGGCCTGTTCCCCGGATTCGGATTGGTAGTAACGCGTTGGGAAGCTGGAGAGCTTCTGCACATGAGCTTGAAGGCGACCCGCCGTAAGCACGCTGAGTGCTGCCTCAACCGCGCGGTCTTCTCGGATCGTAAGTTCACCGAGTCCGGCGAGAGGTTGGAGGTAAAGTTCGGGGAGTTCGGGGTAGTCCGTCACATCCATGTAGCCACCGCAGCGCCCGTTCTGATGGGTTTCTTCGGTGAGGACCGAAATTTCGCCGTCGCTCATCCAGATTCGTTTTCCAGTTCCCAGTTCAATGAGTCTGGGCTCTGGGGCTGCTTGGGCGATGGCGCTCGCGAAGAGCATTGAGACTAGGGCACTCGTCAGGGTGTATTTCATGGGGCTGCCTCCTTGCATTTCCCAAAAAAGGGTCGTTTTTCCGAAGTATTCCAGGGCTTGAAGGTCTTGTCCAAGGCCGGTTGGTTAATTTTTTGCCGCATTGTTGCAGAAGAAGGTCTAAACGTATAAGCATCTGTTTATATGTTGTTGTCCGACTCGTCCCTGAATTCGACCTCAATGAGTCAAATCACTGAGGCCCTGAAGTCACGCAAAACGTTCTCCCTCCTCGCGGATACTTTCCAAGCATTGGGAGATGATTCGCGGATCCGCATTGTTTGGGTTCTCTCGAAAGGGGAGCGCAATGTAGGGGATTTGGCCGACCTTCTCAAAATGAGTCAGCCTGCAGTCAGTCACCACCTTCGAATGTTGCGTAATCTTCGGCTCGTTCGCGTGAGGCGGGAGGGACGAACGAGTTTTTACTCGCTCGACGATCAACATATCAATCGTCTGCTTCACGAAGGGATCGAGCACGTGGAGGATCTGCTTCCATGAATCTTTCAGAATTAAAAAAGGGCGAGATCGCCCGCATTGCACGAGTGAATGGAATTGAGGGCGACCCCATTACATTACGCCTGATGGAACTGGGCATGGTCGACGGGGGTGAAGTGGAAGTGGTCCACGAGGCGCCCTATGGACGCGATCCAATCGCTGTTCGAGTACGGGGAGCGCTCATCGCGCTCCGCCGATCGGAAGCGGCACGAGTCGAGTTACTTGAGAGTGAAGAGAAGGTGATGTCATGAGTGCCTCTTCGGACTTGAATCCTTCGGTGAGTCGCGTAGCGCTGGCTGGAAATCCAAACTGTGGAAAAACAGCGCTCTTCAATGCGTTGACGGGTGGCCGCCAGAAAGTGGGGAATTACGCTGGCGTTACGGTTGAGCGAAAAGAGGGGACCTTTACGACGGCGTCGGGCACTCGTTTTAGCCTGCTGGATTTGCCCGGGACTTACAGTTTAGATGCGAAGACGCCGGATGAAGCCATCACGCGGGACGTCCTACTTGGAAAAATTGTGGGTGAGCAGCGCCCTTCGACTTTGGTCGCGGTAGCTGACGCAACGAATCTCGAGCGGAACCTTGGGCTCGTGATTGAGCTCCGAAAGCTCGGAACCCCGGTCGTGCTTGCGTTAAACATGATGGATTTGGCTCGAAGTCGGGGCTTGGAACTCGATATCGAAGTCCTCTCCCGTGAGCTCGGAGTGAGAGTGATTCCGACGGTTGCCGTCACGGGCGAAGGATTGAGCGCGCTGGCGCAAGAAGTGGAAAAACTCTCATCAGGCGCACACAAGGGCGACGCCTCCCTGTCCGCCGCGTTGTCGATCAGCGGTACGCAGCGTGTTCGTGATCGATTCACTGAAGTTGATCGGATTTTGAAAGCTTCCGTGAAGAAGCAAAAAGCACCCACGGTGTGGACCGATCGGATCGATCGCGTGGTGCTGCACCCCGTTTTGGGTGTTCTCCTGCTAGCGGGCGTTTTGGCAGTGCTATTTCAGGCCGTGTTCTCTTGGGCGAGTGCTC
>CANMSW010000177.1 GCA_947500275.1 Bacteriovoracaceae bacterium
AACGTTCAGGGAGTGACCGGCCTTGCGGAGGCCGAAATCATTGTCGAGTGCGATACTGCCGAAACTTGTGAGTGGATCGATCAATCTCTCCCGGCGGTCCGGCATCAAGTGACGATCGCACTCACAGAGGTCAATCGCGATGAGTTGATTAATCGCGACGGGAAGCGCCGACTTCGAAAGGCGATCGTCGATCGCTTAAATCAGCTGCTTCCCCATGGCCGCGTGCTCAATGCCTACTTTGGTCGATTGATGATCGACTGATCAGGTGATCTACTCGAATTCTTCATCCGCATTCTTTTTCAATCCACTTCTTGATCTTGGAATTCTGAGTCTTCGAATTCGCTCGCAGAGGGTACTTCGGGCAATCCCAAGGCGCCTGGCGGCCAAACTGCGATTTCCTTCTGCGGCTTTCAAAGCTCGCAAAATCATCACGCGCTCCATATCTTTTAGGGTCACGCAGCCCTCGAGGGGCTGATGATCGGACTTCGAACGTAAGAGGATGTCTGGGTTTTCGAGTAGGGCAGACTCTTCACTGAGCCAGCTAAAGGCTTCTCTCCCGAGGAATGTGCGTTCGGGATCAGAGAGTGCCGAAGCGCGCTCGATGGCATGTTTGAGTTCGCGAACATTACCTGGCCAGCGACAATTTTGAAGGACATGGACCGCTTCCGTTGTGAGGGTTCGCCCACATTCGGATGCGAACTTCCGCGCGAGAAGTTCTATATCATCAGGTCGCGACCGGAGAGTCGGGATTTCAAGCGTGACTGAGGCTAATCGAAAGTAGAGGTCCCGACGGAACTTCCCTTCCTCGACCAGTGTCTTGAGAGGATGGTGAGTCGCGCACACGACTCGGACGTTTGAACGGAGGATGTGGTCCGAGCCTACGGGTCTCACTTCTCCGCTTTCGAGAAAACGCAGGAGTTTGATTTGGACTTCCGCGGGTAAATCCCCGATTTCATCTAAGAAAAGGGTGCCCTGGTTGGCTTGCATGAGGGCGCCGCGGCGAGACTGTTCAGCGCCGGTGAAGGCGCCCCTCACATGTCCGAAGAGTTCGCTCTCCACTAATGAAAGGGAGAGTGCAGCACAATTTAAGGGTACGAACGGTCCCTCTTTTCTTGGGCTCCACGCGTGAAGGAGGTGGGCAATCACCTCTTTGCCCGTCCCTGTGTCTCCATTGATATAAACTGACAGCGGAGACTGCGCGACCCGTCTTGCTGACCAGATCAGTCCCGAGCCTGACCCCGAAACGGTCAGCCACGGGTGAGAATTGCGTGGAAACTCCGGGAGTAAAAGCTTGTCATCGCCACGGTCTTGAATCGGTTCAATCCGGAGGGTGGTTTCACCCAGGTCGACCGGTACGCCAGGCAGCATTTGCGCCTCCCGTACGCGGAGACCTCCGAGTACCGCCGAAGGGGCGTCAGGATGGACCTTGAGCCACCAAGAGTCCCCGTCTTTTCTGATGACGGATGGGTCTTGGCTCAAATCGTGAGTCTGTGGGGTTTTCACCGCAACACTGTAGGTCGGCTCCCACATGAGCGTTCCGGTTTGCAGCGGAAGCGAATTGTCGCGAGTTTCGACGTCGATCTGAAGCGGGAAGGTGGGATCGGGTGCAGTGCGCTTCGTGGATTCGGGCTGCCTGCGAGCGAGAAACACGAGATCTGCAGAGATACGCCCCGACCGGAGCTCGATTTGTCGCGTGTGGCCTCCGGGATCGGTGATGAGAAGCATCCAGAAAGTCTGCTTTTTGTCTTTTTTACCTCGGCTGATGGTTTTCTTAAGGGGCGATGGAAAGGCCGCACTCGAACTTTCCGTGCTTTTTTCCTGTGGGCGAGAGGGGGGGCTTGCGAACTTCATAAACTGCGACTCCTGACTTTTTGAGTGGATTTGCCTCGAGCTCAGCTCGAAGCAGGGGGCCAAACAGCAACTCATGTGCCAAGAGGGTAAATCGAAGTGGCCAAGAACCCAGTGTGGCCGGTAATCTCACTGCATGCCGGGATCGCATTTGCTTACGATGGGGAATGAAGAACAGATTCGGGACGCACTCAACGGTGACTTCCTGAAAGGTCGGGGTGAACCACGCGTAGCGATGGTCGGACGATCGAACGTCGGGAAAAGCTCCCTGATCAACGCTTTGCTTGGGGGGCGTTTGGCTCAAGTCAGTAAAGAGCCAGGTAAAACGCGACTCCTCCATTTTTATCACTGGCCTGAGACCAAGCGGATTGTCGCTGATTTACCGGGATACGGATACGCTCGCGCCTCGGCCGAGGATCGTAACCGCTGGGCCGCGTTCATTCAAACCTATATACAAAGTGACGAGGGACTCGAAAGGGCGCTCGTTTTGGTCGATGCCCGCCATGGCCCAACCGAATTGGACCTCGAGGCCATTCGCTTTCTCCAGGAAGAAGGAGTGCCCCTTCATCTTGTTTTTTCGAAATGGGATACTTTGAAGACTCAGTCTGAGCGGGCACGTCGCCAAAAAGAAGGGGCTGCTGCATTGCAAGCACTTCGGATGGCCCCCACTCAAGCAAGCTGGGTCTCGAGTGAAACGGGATATGGGTTGAGGGAACTCACCCGACTCGTTTCGACGGCGTTGGAGTGAACTGTCTTCGGGGACGATGATGAATTCACGAAAATCGAGAAAAGAAAAAAAAGCGCCCGAATCTCGACCCTTCACGATCGGAATCACGGCCACCTCTGCGTGCGTGCCGCAATTCGAGCTCGAGCTTGGGGTGGGACGGCTTCGAGACGCCGGGTTCGAAGTGAAAATTCATCCCGTCGTTTCTAAACACCATCGTTTTTTTGCGGGCACAGATGAACAGCGTACGGCTGCTTTTGCTGAGTTTGCCTGCGATCCAGAGATCGATGCAATCTGGTGCGCGAGGGGTGGCTACGGTGCGGCCCGCGTGATTGAAGGCGTGGAGAAGTTACGCGGGGTTCGGCCAGGAAAAGTGCTCCTCGGGTATTCGGATGTGACGGCACTTCTGGATTTTACGCGAGAAAAATGGGGCTGGCACTCGATTCACTCCCCGATGCCGGGCACGCGGGAATTTTCACTGCTACCGGAAGAAGACTTCCAAAGTCTGATCGAGGTGGTGAGCGCCTTTGCTGAGAAAAAAAAGAGTCAAATTCCCGGGCTTTCACATCGCCTCAACTATATTGGAAAGGTCAGACCCAAGACGACGATCATCGCCCCCCTCGTGGGTGGAAATATGACTGTCTGGGATACCCTCGTGGGCACCCGCTATCAGGGTAAAGCGGCGGGACGAATCGTTTTTTTCGAAGATGTAACTGAAGCCTGGTATCGGATCGATCGGATGTTGAACCACCTTCGGACGACGGGTGCTTTGAAGGGGGCAAAGGCCTTGGTACTCGGATCCTGGTCCGATTGTAGCGATTCGGCGATGAAAGTCTTGGCTGCACCCGTTCCTGCTGATTTGCCAATCAAGGAAGCCTTGAGAGATCCTGCAAAGTTTGAATTGCCACTGAAGCCGCTGCGTCCTACATACGAGTCGGATCACCTTCTAAAGGAAATTTTCGCAGAGTTTTCAGAAAAAACCGGAATCCCGGTCGCGATGGGTGTTCCCGCGGGGCACGGTCCTCGATATGCACCCCTTCCCTTAGGGCGGAAGTGGCGATTGGACCGCCTAGGCCGCCTGACGTTGGTTGATCGAAAGCTGTAATTCCTTCGGGCATTCCACGATGAAGGTCGTGCCCTTCCCGGGGATGGATCGCATACGAATAATGCCTTGTTGAGCACGCACGATTTCTCGAGTCAAAAACAGTCCGAGCCCCATGCCAGGAAAAACGTTACGGTCTGCGGTCTGGTTGAAGCGATCGAAGACTTGAGTCTGTTTTTCTATTGGAATTCCGATCCCTTGATCCTCAACAAATAGTCGCCAGTGGGTCTGAGTCGAGTCGAGCTTCACAGAGACCGGCATCCCTTTTCCATACTTGGCGGCATTTGAAAGCAGGTTCTGAAAAACTTGCTGAATCCGGTCAGGATCGACTTCCGCCTCGATCGAATCCGTGATGTCCATCGAGAGACTGCAGCCCGCTTCCTGAAAGACACCGACGAATTTGTCCAAAGTGCTCTTTAAGAGGTCGGTGATATTAACCCTTTTTGAGTGATGAAAATCAAAGCCACCTGAATCAATCTTCGTGACATCAAGGAGATGGTCGATCAAACGGGTCAGTCGTCGAGTTTCTTCAACTGCGTTCGTGAAGAGGTCCATGGGAATCACTTTTCTCTGCTCGGAGGGGATGATGCTACTTTTGCGAAGCGCGAGCTCCAAAGAAAGCTGAAGTGCCATGATAGGTGTTTTTAACTCATGGGCGGCCATCTTCAAAAAATAGTCACGGATTTCGACTAAGCGTTCCGCTTCCTTTCTTGCCGCGGCTTCTTGAGCGACGGCCAGACGTTCGACTTCAAGCTGATTTCGTGCGGTGATGTCTTCGGAGATGGAGAGGATCCAGTTCAAGTGTTGGTTATCTCCAAAGAGGGGGATTTTCCGCGTGTGCAGAAGTACCTTTCCGCGATTCGCTGACTCGAACTCCTCGTCTGGAACATCCCGCAGTGCTCCCCCTCGAAGGGTAATTTCGTCGTCGAGCTGTCTTTTTTTCCAGGTGGCTTCTTGGAGGAACTCTTTTTCATGATGACCCACGAGTTCCTCGCGCTGTTTCCCCAAAAGCTCTTCTGCAGCTCGGTTGACTCGGGTGTATTTCAGATCTTCAGCGTTTTTTACGATGATCATGTCCGGGATATTTTCGAAGAGGGTGTTCGCAAATTGCTCACTGGCGGCCAGCTCGCGGGTTCTTTTTGCAACTCGAGTCTCGAGTTCGTTGTGAATCAGGCGGCTTTCTTCTTGCTGGGAATTTACGGCATAGCCGATGATGCCGAAGAAGATATTGAAGAGGCTGCCTAAAGCAATTCGGACATCCAGCGGCAGATTGTGAAAGGGGCCCATCCCTCCTTCGCTCGCGACGAAAGTACCTATCGAAAGCAGGGCTAAGCAGAGCGCATTGACTGCCGCTGGGAACCGAAACGCAGACCAGAATATAGGAATGGCCATGAGAAAATGTGCCGCAAAGTGCTGGGCGCGAGCGTAAATGTTCGTTTCCTCAAGAAGCT
>CANMSW010000178.1 GCA_947500275.1 Bacteriovoracaceae bacterium
GAAACTTCAGGGCGGTCCAAAACGTAATAGCAGTGATCGTGGTGTGAGATGAGTCGAACGAGTTCTTCAACACGCGCGCGGACCGGATCGTTTGACTTCACCATGGAGCTCTCCCAAAAAGATGACTGCGATGGGAAAGGTTTAGCCTGAAAGCGCTGCGCTGAAAACCCTGAGACTCATGCCTTTTCAGAAGAAAAAGGACGCGTTCGGGCCGAACGAAACCCCGACCGCACTGAGGGTTCGCTCGTTGTCGAAAGAGGCGCTTTGATTGTTCACAATGAAGCCCGCACCGACTCGGAGTTTCGGGCCCCACCATCCATAACCCTGAAGCCCGAACTTCACGGAGGTCACTCCTTGCGGATCCCCCGAGGAGAAGCCCGTTTCGGTCATCGTCTGCATCAATCCAATATCAGCATTGATCTGCAAGCCGTAGCGACCTCGCAGCGGAAGATCACCCCCCAGTCCGACGTAAATCCCTGCGATCTGCGTCGACCCCAGGTACTCCGTTTCATTGGCCGTCATCGAAATCGTGTCGGATCCGTAGCCAAGCTTCACGAAGCCCCGAGGCCCGAGCACTTCGCGGGTGGATCGGAACAAGTACCCCGCCCCGATGCGCCAACCCATCAAGCTTGCCGATGCGGAAGTCGAAGCCAAAGTCTCGTCACCGGCCGCATTCTTTTGCGAATAGCCGCTCGGCGCGGTCCAAGTCATATTGCCATCGAGGAACAAGTGGCGATCCAGCCAGAGTTGCCCTTCAGCCGCGGCACCGAAAACAAACGTGGATCCTGCCCGAAAATCTTCTGCCGTGGTGCCATCGGCAGGGACGGAGTACTCACGCCCAACCGTGCCCACCACGGGACCGACACTGATAAAGCCCAACCGCGCCGGCACTTTTCCCGGGTCCTCATCCGCCAGATCATGAACCACCGTTCCCGATGGGTCCCCAGTCCGGGTGGATCCGGTCGACGACGAGTTCGCCGGTTTCGAAGGATCAACGGCTGGGAGAATCCTCACCACTTTCTGCCAGCGAGTCACCTTGCGGCCCGGCTGCTCTTCGATCACTTTGGCGAAGATCAAATTCTCTTCGATATCACCCACAATTCCCCGACCGGTTTCCACGAACCGCCAATCCACAATCGAGTTTAAGATCGGGTGCTTTTTTGCGTCCTCAAGGGTCCCGAAAATAATCGTGTCACCCCGCTCCACTTTATCGGAACGTCCCAAGTTCATCGTCACCAGGTCGCCATCCCGACCGGTCACTTGCGCAATCATCGGAACTTTGGCCAAAAGGCGCTCTAGGCCCTTCTGAAGATCCACTTTCAAGGCAGTGAAATCCGCGGGCTCGCCCGGGATGCCGCGTGGTTCTTCGAGCGAAAAAGTTTCACTCGCAAGCAAGTCCATTTTAGGCGCATGCAGCCACTCGAGCATCACGCGGTAGCGAGGGCCCTCGCGCAGGATTTTAGTGCGGACCAAGCTCTCGGTGCGCGTCGCGCGCGAAATCTGGGTTAAGATATCACGGTCTTCAATCAGCTTCAGGTAAGGGAGTTTGGACTTCGAGAGAATCCCGTCGGCGGCCGTCAGGTCCTGATGCACGAAACGGCTCTGCTCACGCCGGTTGAGCCAATCGCGAAAAGCCCCCGTCACGACCTCGGAAAGCATTCCATCGAGGTTGTCATAAGGTTTTAGAATTCCGATACTTTCGAGTGCATAGCGTCGATCCAGATCGGCCGAGGCGTAAGCCGACGGAGTCGCAGCCATGAAGGCACAAGGAATAAGAATCGAGGAGAGCGCCCAAATGGAGGACGCTGCGAAATTAAGCGTTGCCCGGGCGGGAGGAACTTGAGGAAATCGTTTCTTCATACAGCGCCACCAGCATCCGGAGCTCTGCGTTTTCCTCACGCGCCTTTTGGAGCTCCATCTCCAGGCGTGCATTTTCACTCTTGAGCCGATCGCTCAAAGGGTTTTGCGCAGGGGCCGAAACACGGATCTCAGCACGCGGTGCAGAGTAGGCTTCCTGCCTATTCAGTGTCGTGGAGTCTCCCTCGAGAGGCAACAAATAGCGCCCATCTTCTTGACGAAACTCGATGCGGCCCGCCTTGATATAGCGGCGAAGCGTCGAAAGACTGACACCCGTCCGAACGGAGTAATCGAGAAGGGGCAACCACTGGCGCGCCCCCTCCCCCTTCGGAGAAAACTCCGGCGAGGTGGGTTCAACGGCCGACTGCATGGCTGCGAGGTGATTTCTTAAATGCTCCACGGCTCAGAGGTGAACACACCCAGGCGTCAAAACTCAAGCTCACTTTCTCAAGAATTCCAACTCTTTCCGACCGGTTCAGGGTCAGATACACTCAGGGAAGATGACCTCACCAAGCCCAGCCATTGAATCCCGTCGAATTCGCATTGGTCCCAAGAAGAAGATCGCCTTCGTGTGCAGTGGTGGCGCGACTAAGGCAGGGGCCTTCCATTTGGGCGTAGCCCTGGCCCTGCAGGAGCAGGGCTTCAAGTTTTACGGCGGGTTACCTACGCCGGGCCAACCGATTGCATCCCCCGGCCCCATGGACATCTCGACCTATGTGGGCTCGAGCGCAGGTTCCCTGATCGCTACGTTCCTGGCCGCGGGCTATTCCCTCGATAATATCTTTAACTCGTTCACGGGGCGGGAGTCCGAAGACCCTCGGGATATCTATCCCCGTCGGCTGGAGCGGATGACGTACCCCCGCATGTTCCGGGTCAGGCCCGAACTCGCGCGTGAGCAATTGGGGGAGTTCTTCAAGCTTCGGAAGCTCATGAGCGGGCTTGTGCAGGGCGACTTCGACTCGCTCTTTCAACTCAAATGGCTCAAAGCGACAGGACTTTTCTCGACTGCCGGAATTGAAGAGTACATCCGTGAAACGGTGCTTCCTTCCAATCGGTTCGAAGACTACCCGGCGGATTTATTCATCGTCGCAACCCAGTTGAATCATTCCCGTAAAGTGGTCTTCGGGAAGTACGCGTATCAACCCCCTCCGCATGACTTAACGTGTAAATACGACAACACCGTTCCCATCAGTGACGCGTGTGCTTCTAGTACCGCATTGCCGTTTGTGTTCGCGCCGTGGACCATCAATCACGCCGACACCGGGCCGATTACCTATATCGATGGCGAAATCCGCGAGACCTTGTCCACCCACGTAGCGGTCGACTCAGGGGCGGACCTCGTCATCGCAAGCTACACGCACCAGCCCTACCATTTCTCGCGCCTGACGGGCTCGCTGACGGAGTACGGACTTCCAGCCATTCTGATTCAGTCGATCTATTTGCTGGTCGAGCAAAAGATCAACAATCACATCCACAACAAAAAGATTCAGCGCAATGCGATCCGCGCCGTGGACCGCTATTGCCGCGAAGAAGGTCTCGCGGACTCGCAGCGCATCCGCATTCTCGAGATCCTAGAGCAAGAGCTCCACCATAGTATGGAAGTGGACACGATCTATATCCATCCGGAGCCCACGGATTCGAAAGCGTTCTTTGGCGAGCATTTTTCGCTATCGCCCAACAAGCTTGAAGCGATTGTAAAAAGCGGCTTCCGTGCCGCGATCAATGTCCTGCGGCGATATGAGTTTGAAGACCGCGAGCCGAAATCGAATCCAGTGGGCGTCACCGAGTCGGGTGCCGCCGCAGGTTTAGGGAAAACAGCAGGATAAGTATATCATCTTGGAGAACTCCACCATGCAGAAAAAACTTTTGAAGGCTTCTTTCATTCTGATCGCAGTTGCAGGAGTGAGCTTGTCGGGCGGAGATGCGGGAGCACGGGCCACCCCGCCGCGCACGCGGATCGATGAAGACACGAGCTCGCAGAACTCTCGCCCGAGCGGGGCGAGCGGGGAGACGAGAACCACAGGCTCACGAGATACGACCCCGGGATCGCGGGATACCCCGCCAACCACGCGGGGAACTACGCCGACGCGAACGACGACTCCGCCCGCGGGGCGCGGGACTACCCCGACGGCGACTGCTTCACCTACCCCAAGGCGCTCTGTCACTCCGTCCAAGATCACGACTCTCACTGGCCGGCGCGGGTCCGCCGCCACTGCAGGAGCGAGGGCGGCACCCCCTTCGCCAGTACAGTCCACTGTCATATCCAGGAGATCAGATTCGCCCGCAGCTGGGATGACTTCCGCAGGCACAAGAGCTACAACTGCGGGCGCCAGCCAAAGCACTTCGGCGGGATCGCCGACTCAAGAACAGAACGACACCACAAGCACGAGTAGCACTTCGACGAGTGCTGCGGTTATAGCTACTACTACTACTACTTCTACTCCTGCTGCTGCCGCTTCTTCGACGGCCACGAAGACCTCGACGAAAACGAGTACAACAGCAACGCGCCAAACCACGAGCACGAAACAGGCTGCAGTCCAAACGTGTGTATATAAGATTAACCCCGCACAGGCGCGCATGGAATGGACTGCGTTCAAGACCACAGCAAAAGTGCCCGTAACGGGACGGTTTACGTCGGTCCAAATTCAGGCAAGCGAAGCGCCGGGGCAGCTTCCAGAACTCTTGAAGGGCGCAACAGCGAGCATCGACGGCATGAGCGTCGACTCCGGAAACCCAGTCCGAGACGAGAACGTGAAGAAGGCGTTCTTCGCGCTCTTCGAGGAGAAGGCAGCAATTAAGGGAAAAATAACCCGAGTCGAAGGGGATGCGACCCGCGGCCGTTTTGATCTTGAGATCCGGATGAATCGTCAATCGAATGCAGTGCCCATGACTTATCAAGTGTCGGACAAGGCGATCGAAGCGATCGGTAAATTTGACTTTCTGACGTTCAAAGGAAGCAAAGCGCTCGATTCGATCCACCAGCTCTGCTTGGAGCTACACAAGGGCGCAGACGGTGTTTCGAAAACTTGGTCGGAAATGGGGATCAAGCTCACGGCGCCGATCGAACGCAAGTGCTCGTCAGGCGCGACGGGACAGTAGAGCCGCGCGCCCCGGGGACGGAGTAGTGCGAGGCCTGGGGACGGAGCAGTGTTCTAGGATGCGGCCAGCGGGGGCGGACTCGGAGGTCGGCGTTGTGGACGGAGCAGCTCTAGCCTCATCACCGCAGCAGTTTTCTAGGACGTGACCAGCGGGGGC
>CANMSW010000179.1 GCA_947500275.1 Bacteriovoracaceae bacterium
AGACTCGCGGGTTTCGATGGCTTCGCGTTTGGGGACAGACTCGCGGGTTTCGATGGCGTGCCCCGTTCGGGGGCCATCCGTGCATGACGGCGTTGGCTCGACCCTCGTTGAAAGCATGATTGCTTTCATGGTCTTCGCGATGAGCGCCATGGCCGTCTACCCAATCCTGGTGCACATCAAAACGACCGCTCGTGGCACGGATGTCCGCGAGCTTTGTAATCAAGTTGTGAAGTCCAAATTGTCCGAATATCAGTCAGGGCGTCCCGTAAGCACTGACGACATACAGGATCTCTCTTCGCTCAGCACCCTCGATCTCGGTGGTGGTTACGCTGGTGCCAGTGGATTTCAGTACGCAAAACTACGCTATAATAAGCTCTATCAGGAAGGCATTTGCGATGGGATGAGTTCGGCAAAAATCATCTGGAACTCGTCCCTGCCTAGCAAAACTATAAAAGAGATGAGTTCTTTGGGGATCCGCGAGTGCATCGGAACCGGTGGACTTTCTAGCTCGCCCCCAGTCTTAAATACTTGTGAGGGTGGGAATGTTTGTAAGAACCCTTCCACTGGCGAGTTCGACGCGCCATGTGCTTGCTCTGCAGCTTCGAATGAGACTTCAGGTGACTCGAACTTTAGGAACTCCCTGTGCAGTTCTCAATACGATCAAAAGGTCCAAGCCCAAATGCCTGGGTTCAAGTTGTATGTGAAGCTTGAGCGGGCGTCCCCGTGGCGGCTTGATTCGGGAGCCCTCCTTGAAATGCAAAAGAGGGGAGACTTTCGATTTCACCCGACTTGTCCAAATAGCAGGACTGGCCCTTTTTCTGCCGAGGCCGCAAGTGCGGCAGCTGCCGGCGATTACTCCGTCTATGATTTTGATGCTGTTTCTGATGCCATTCGGATCACCGTGACAGGAGTGATCGACTTCCCGGTGGTGAACTCTTCGCTTGAGAGTTTCGCCGGTTACTCGGCGCAGGATCCAGGCCGTCTCATGTGCTCTGTGAGTTCGGTCATTACCCAATCAGAGCCCCCTGCACGCTACGTCAAAAGTGTTTCAGAGGTACTCTCGCTTCGATCGGCCGGACTCTCGCTTGTTTCTCAACGAAAAGTCCTCTCGAGTTTGGACGGCTTATGGATTGGAAATTACAGCTTCGCTGTCCATCCGTTGAATCTTTCTGTGTACTTGCTGGGGGCAGGCAATCTCTCGCGTTACGCCCAGTGTGGTGGGATTCCGTTTGATTGCAAACTTTCGGACTCTGATGGTGATTCGGTTCTTCTTCCGGATGATGTGGGCGTCGAAATTGCGGGAAGCGAGACGAAGGCGAAAGAAGAGTTCTCGTTCGCCGAGGGAAATATCTATAAGTTTATTTTTTATGATCAAAGATCGACCACCGATGGCGAAGTCAAACCCGAGATCTACCTCGGAAGCCAGAATCTGTGTGGGATCGTTAAAACGATTCGTAATCCCGACGCGACCCTGACTGTTCAACCGCTTGATGGGACAACGACTACCACTGGGAGTCGCGTCTACGCAGCGTTTGGAGATTATGCACAGACTGTGGCCTGCACGCAGGATTCGGGGTTAGGCGGGAGTTCGGTAGGGGAAGTGAAGGGGGCGTTTTTTGACCCTTCGGGTGGCGATGGTTTTGTACTGACCCTGGGGCAGGATGGCTATGGAGTCTACCGGGCCCTGGACTGGCAGCGCGGGAACGCGGTGATGCGATTAACGAGTCAGTTCGAGAAGATTTCAAAATAATCGTTTAGCGCCCGCGCTGAGCTGGGAGTGCAGCGAAAGCGATATGCGAGCCGGGCCTTTACTACGGTTGTATACCCATGACGGGACGTCGCGGGGTTGAGCTAGTTACTTTACCGTTTGGGGCATCTTCTGTTGACCGGAATTCGACGCGCGCACCCAGCGGATCAAGAGCTGGGATCAATCCTGATTGAACGAGTCGATTGAAGAGCTGCTCTCGGGATTCGAGGGTTAGCTTGGTGATGGAGCTTGCGTTGGATTTTGGGGACAGACTCCCCGATTCTGCTGCCCGCTGCTCGAGCGTGCGGTTCGCGAAAAAGAAAAACTCGGCGAGTGCTAAGTCCTGGATTTTTAGTTCTAATTCTTGCGAGAGCGAGTTCGTCGCGTTTTGGTTTTTTGCTTGCTCCAAGAGTGCGTTGAGAACATTTCGGGCGACCGCGAAGCGGCCTTCGGGAGAGCCCAATCGCTCTCCGATCTTCCGCACGTATAAAGGAGCTTCGGGATGCTCTCGCGCTTCGCTAAAGTAGGTCTCGGAGGTCGGTAGGTCATTCAGTTCAAGCAGGTGGACATAGCCAAGCTGAAAAGGAATACGCCAATCGTTTTTCCACGTTTGAGTCCGGATTTCGGTCGGCTGCTGGGCAAGCTTCTCTTTTCGAAAGTTCTCGCCGCGCTCTAATAACGACTTAGCGCCATATACATCGTCTCGAATGATGGCCAGGAGGTCGCCTCCCACGCTGTAAGCTTGGAAAAATGCAGGATCGAGATCGGTGACCTCGTCGAGCGCATGGAAAAGCTGCGTCCGCAGATGGCGAGGCAATCTCGTCAAAGTGTCGTCGGCGAGGACTCGGATCCAACTCCAATCAACGTAAAGGGGAAGTAGCCCGCCAAGGGCAGCCTTGAGGAAGGCATTGGGGAGACGGACGGGAGTCTGTCCCCGTTCTTTGAGTTCATCGCTCGGGCTTTCCGGTGCCACAGTGGTCTCGTGGCGAAGCTGGTGGTCGATTCTGCTCTGAGCCCAGAGGAGCGTAACGACGACCCCTAGGGTGCTCATAGGATTCAGTATTTTGCGAAGGGCCTGGGTCATTGGCTTCACCGTAAGAAGGGGAGTCTGTCCCCATTTAGTGCGTCTGATGAGTCTCGGTCCACTCGTGGGGGAGGTCAAGGGGTACACAGGGGGCCTTTACAGAAGGATGAACTCGTGTACCCTTGTTAGGAGTGCGTAGAAGTTAGATATCGCATTTACTGCCGGTATGGCGAGATGAGGGGGAACAATGGCGCGAGCGATTTCATTGGTCGTTTTAGTCTCAGTTATTTCGGCTTTATTGCTGGTTGATTCCGAGGAATGTTCTGCGAATTTCCTGGTTGGGGGTTATGTCCCGACGTGCGAGAAGTTGAATGTAGTTGCTTCGAATATTCGACCGCGCGAAGTAACCGAAAGTCCGACGCTTCTAGGGTATTGTTCGAAAGGAATGATCAGGGTTTCACGCATAACTACAAATGGAAGTCGTGAACAGGTGTGCCTCGACCTGACGCCCTGTGGTGCCTATCCTCAGCTCTGTCAGGAAATAAGGGCAGGAGCGACTAGATATAGTTGCTTTGTGCAGCCAACGAGTCAAGGTGGCACCGCGAACTGATTGTTCCTTAGTTTTAACCCGATTCAAAATTTTAGATCTAGTCTCTTGAATCGGGTTTGTGAGGGTATCCGAAATGTTTAGTCGCCGACCAGTGTACGGGGTTCGCTTTGTCTTGTTGTGTTGGGTTTTGACGCCTCTCCTTGAAGGGAAGGTCGGAGCCGCAACGAGAACAGTCCAGTTCGCTGGAATAGGAGTGAATGATCCGCTTACGGTAGAGGTCTCGAATTGGAGCTTTATGACCTCTTGCACGATAGCGGTCGCAAATTTAGGTTCGACCGATCAAGTCATCACGGGGTTTGATCGCATTGCTTACGCAAACTCTTCGTATGTTGCGGGTACGACCCCTTCCAAGATTTTTCCATATACCGATTTTAACGCTGTTTACTATTTGTCGTTCCTTGATCATTGGAGAGGCGATTCCGGGAAAACTGGCTGCATTGGTGCCGATAAGTTCCTGGCTCCGGGTGATGTTTGCTTTGTGCAGTATGCAGTGATTACTGCCCCCTGGACTGGGAAGATCGCTCCTTGTTTTGGAAGGGTTACGGTTAAAGACCGAGATGATAAAAAGCCTGGTTCGATCATAGCGACGGGCTCAGTCTATCTTAACCAGGAAGCCATGGTTCTGGGGGGGCAGCTTTCGGGGGCTTATTACGCAAGTCAAACCCACGTGATGACCAGTGATTTTGGAAACACCAAAGCATTGAAAGCGCTTCCGGAAATGCCGACGAATGGGTCGGGTGATACAGCGTTTAGTTACGATGGGGCGCAGAATATGAACGTCTTTTGTTCAGCGGCCTGTCAGGCATACGGCGCGTGGGGGAATCAAGCGTGTGATGAGCATTGTGGCTTTAGTTCGCAAGGACAAGATGGCTTCTGGACTCACCATATCACGGGTTGGACCATGAAGACTCCGGAGGTTTCCTTTAAAGATGGGTTTTCGCTTGAGTCAGTGAATGGAGATGATGAAAAACAGGATATGCTTCACCTGGTAGGTCCTTCGCTTTCGCCGGCCGAGCATGAGGTTCCGACGCCTGTTGTTTTAGTTTCACCCGGGCCTGCGACCCCACCCACGAATGCGAATATTCGAACCATGATGCTAAGTGCGGCCGAATCGCTCAATACGAGTGTGAACACGATGATGGTAGAGCTTGCCAACGATATCCGCGACGACTTGCAGCGATTAGACAGGGCTCAATATCATAGTGTAACCAATGCCCACTTTGCCGGGGGAATGGTCTACGAGATGGAAATTGGAGCTTATTCGTCCATCTGCAGCGCTCACAATCAATATGCATTGGATGGTGGGCTTGAGTTTCGCCATTCCGACGGGGTGGATAGCCATGCCGTTTACGACAGTAATCCCATTTATGATGGAGCGCGAAAGGCCCCTCCCGAACGCTTGCTTTGTGCGCACCGGCACCTCAAGCCAGACCTCCTCATGCGTGTGGGCTCAACGAGCCCTATCGTCGTGAATGGCGGGATGCCGTTCTGATGAATGCCTTGCAGAGGGGCATGATGGGGGCACCTGGCGTTTGGTTAGCTTTTTCTCGACGCACCTTTTCATTGATCATCTTATTGATATCGGCGTTCCCGAGCCCGGCTGTCCTTGCTTCGGAAGCAGAAAAGCCGAATCCGCAGAGTGCCTGTCGATCGCGACTCGATGAGGTTTTTGATCGTGAAATTCAGCAGTCGCTCCCCGAGCTTGAGTCGAAAGGCGGGGCGAA